>CALHPU010000001.1 GCA_938036435.1 uncultured Pirellulaceae bacterium
GGCGTGAAGCATGGCACCCGAGAATCAAGTCCCGCTCAGATCCTACTGGTTCGAGGCCGTCAGCTGCCGTAGGTGTCTTTCCACAGGCAACCGGCCCAAGACCAGCCAACGCCAAACCCGACCAGCATATGTGTCTGGTCCTTTTCGAGAGCCTTTTCCTGACGCAATTGATGAATCAAGATTGGCAGCGTGGAGGACACCGTGTTCCCGACCTCCTTCATCCGCATGGGCATTTGACCTTCCGGCAGTTCCATCGCCGTAATCAACAAATCCAGCATCTTGAACGTCGCCTGATGGAAAAGGAAGAAGCCGATGTCTTGCTTCTTCAGTTTTTTGGTCTCCAATACGGAATCGACCAAACCCGGGATTTGCTCGGACGTAAATTTCATCAACGCCGGTCCATCCATATACAGGTCACTCTTCCAGCGCTTACGTTTGCGCGGTCCGATGCGATCCTCCTCGGCTCGGTGACCGCCTTTGGCCACCAGCAAAGTATCCGCTCCGCTGCCGTCGGTTCCAAATTTGAAACCCGAGAACGAAGGCGTTTCCGAAGCCTCGATCAAAGTAGCTGCGGCGCCGTCACCGAAGATTGTCCTTAGGCTTCGGTCGTGGCGATCGATGAATTTGGAATAGGTTTCTGCTGTGATCAACAGGATTCGTTCGGCGGCGCCAGACTGGATCAGTCCTTCTGCCATAGACAGCCCGTAAACGAAGCCGCTACAGCCCAGATTAAAGTCGAGGGCGCCTGCAGATGTTGGCAGCCCCAAGCGGTCTTGGACCAAACATGCGGTCGTTGGCAGGGGATAGTCAGGCGTCTGGGTGCAAAACAGAAGGAAGTCGATCGATTGTGGATCAATGTCGAATTCAGCAAAGAGTTTTTCGGCGGCCTTCACGCCAAGGTCCGACGAACACTCTCCTTCGGCCGCAATATGTCGCTGGTGAATACCGGTCTTGGACGCAATCAAATCCATGTCCCAACGCTCGTTGTCGGCGCTTAGTTCTGCGTTGGTCTCGATCCTCTCTGGCAGATGAATCGAAATGGGTCCAATAGCGGCGTACTTCACTGAAATTCCTAGCGACCAATGGCAGAAGGGAAGATATCAAGCGGGCCATTGTGGTCCGCGGTCCAGAAAAGCTACCAAAATGTTAAGGTCGGCTAAAGGTTCACTCGGCTGTTTTGAGCAGTTTTTCAATCGTTTGACGGTTTTTCTCTGCTTTAGTTGACGTAAGAGTCGCGCGTCGTCTTTGATTTCTCGAAGGTCTCAAACAGTTGTCGGTGATCTCTATTCTCAATCATGTCCTTGATGCGATTTAGCGACGCGGTGTAGGACTCAATCATTTCAAGAATGGCTGTTCGGTTCTCGATGCAAATGTCGCTCCACATCGTCGGATCGCTGGAAGCGATGCGTGAAAGATCTCGGAACCCGCCGGCCGCAAACTGAAAGATCTCATCCACAAACGTAGTTTCAGACAACGTGTCGACCAACGCGTAAGCAACCACATGCGGAAGATGGCTGGTCGCGGCGAGCACAGAATCATGTTGCTCAACGCCAAGCGTAGCGACTTCAGCACCGGCCGCTTGCCACATGCCGGTGACCACATCAATCGCGTTGGTGTCAGTATGCTTCAGCGGTGTCAGGATAACCTTGTGATCTTGGTACAGTGAATCAAACGCAGCCTCGACGCCAGATCTCTCTCGACCGGCGATTGGGTGTGCCGGCACGAATCGTTCTGGAACGGATCCAAAAACATTCTTTGCGGCCTGAACCACGCTGGCTTTACTGCTACCGCCATCGGTAATGATGGCCTCCGGGGCAAGACCATCCTTAAATTTGCTCATCACGGATTCCATTGCCCGCATCGGAACGCTCAAGAACACGACGTCGGCGTCACGCACAGCGACTTCCGGTTGCAGTTCGTAGGCGTCGATCACGCCCAGTTCGACAGCGCGTTTCAAATGTGCTTCATCGCGGCTACAGCCCACAAGTTGCTCACAGTAATTGGCCTTTTTTAAAGCCAAGGCCAGAGAACCACCGATCAGACCCACGCCAAAGATAGTCAATTTTTTGATCATCGGCGAATTATAGCTGCAAGGGCGCCCAAAACAAAGATAGCGGAAAGGGTGCGGGCCCTACGGCATTCACATTAGGCCGGAGGCCGGCATAATGTACTCCCCAAAAGTTGTGTCGGCCTCCGGCCTTTGCCTGTAGTTCAGCTAAGTCCCGTGGCTGACACCACCGGCAAAGGATATGTCGGCCTCCGGCCTGAATCGCTTCAAGAAGAATACTAGTGAAGATCTAAAGTGGGTGGCCTTGAACACAAGCCATCGGTCAACCCAAATCTCCGTTTCCAAATTCCCTATAGCTTGAAATTCATGACCGGATCGATCACCATTCGTTTGTACATGACAATTACCGTGCCGCCGATGACGACAGCCACAAACGCAAACGTGAGTGCAAATCCAATCTTCCCCAGCACCTGCATGTTCTGATCTGCCTTGGCCTGCAAGTCGCGGGAGGCGCGATCCATTGTCTCTGCCAGTTCGCCGGCTGTCTCGCCAACGTCGATGTAGTCCAAGTAGTCCTGTGGAAAGGCATCTGTTGCCTTGTAGGTTTTGTAGAACGTTTTGCCGTTACGAAGGTCTTCGCAAACCTCTTCCTCAAGTGATTCGTAGAAATAGTTCTCCGTCGCACCCAAAGACAACCGCGCGTTGTCCAACGCATCCATGCCGGCGTTTTCGGCGACCGACATGGTCCACGCCATGCGCGAAAGTGCCAATGACTCGATAGTTTTACCCAGCAAGGGAACCCGCCGCGCGAGACGCATTGGCAAAGTGCCAAACCAGCCCTTAATAGAGCCAACGATCAGCATCGCCAGCGATCCGAAAAAGGAAACCACGACGAAAATGTACAGCAATAGATTCCCAGTTGTGCTACCCATGCCGAACCAATCAATCGGCTCGCTCATTCCCCCAAGATCGACCATCACCCAGTGAAGGATGGGAATCATGACACCGACCAACAAAACACAGACGGCCAACTGAAATACTGGCCAAGATATCGATCGCAAGAAATTGCTTCTGAACTCAACCAAGCTCTTGTAGTGCGTCGCCAGTCGTCCGAAGGATTCGTCCAGACGTCCGCCCGCCTCCCCTGCCATCACCACAGCAATAGCCAGTTCAGGGAAATAGCCGTCCAGTGACTTCATTGCTGTCGCAAGTGCGTTGCCGTCCTTGAGCGCGTTGACAACTCGATTGGCTTTGAGGCGATCTGACGGGCCGCCGATTTCGCGCTCTTTTTTGTAGGCCGTTACCAAATCGATTCCAGCCCGATAGCTGATCTCAAGTCGATGGAAAAGCTTGGCCATCTTGTTGTAGGTAATTCTGGCCATTAGCTGGACGGGTTAAAGTCGGTGAATTTGTAGAAGACTAATGGATTATAAACCAAAGCTCTCGAAAAAGGCAATTTTCTACAAGTGACTTTTTGCTGCGGTGGTCGATAATGAACCTAGCGTAGGTTAAAGCGCTGAGCGAATCTCTTTCTTGACCGGACGGCTCCGTACAATGCTCAAAATTCTCAAACTTGGCGTTGGCCTATTTATGGTAGTCCTACTGCTAACGCCATCGGCCACGGCAACCGACCTTCTGGACAAGATCAGACTGCGCTCGGGAGCCGAACTGCGGGTAAAGATCATTGATACGCCGAAAGTAGACAATCGCTCTTATGTGCTGTTTAAAACCGAATCCGGTGCGATGGTGCAGATGGAACGCACGCGCATCGCCAGCATACTTCAAGCGGATGAGGCGAACGAAGCGTATGCTCGTCATTTAAAGACTCGCAAGGAAACCGTCGCATGGCATCGTGACATGATCGATTGGTGCAAAGACCAAGATAAGGGCCGTTTGAAGTTTCGCGATGAAATTCGCTACCATCTTGAGATGATTCTTGAAATTGATCCAGAAGATCTGAAGGCCCGGAAACTGCTTGGTTATGAGCGTGTTGGCCGGGGGCAATGGATGTTGGAGGATTTGCTGTTTGATCGCTACGGCTATCAGCGCGATGGTGCGACGGTGACGCCCAAGCTGTTCCAGCGAATCGATCAAGGCAATAAGGTGGCCGATGAAACAAGTGGAGCTTTCAAAAAGCAATTAAAGCTCTGGTTGCGCGACGTTAAACGTGGACGTGCCTCGCGCCAAGAACTTCAGCAACGGTTGTTACAACTTTGCACACCGCAGACGGCTAATTTTATTTTTGAGCAGCACGCCAGAGTGGAAACGCGGAGTGAAGTAAGGATGCTATACGTTGAGGCTTTTGGGGCCGCACCCGGAAACGCTTCGACAAGGGCACTGGTTCATTTCGCAGTCAATGATCCGTTAGGTGAGATTTCTGAACTGGCGGTGACATTATTACAGCAGCCTGAGTTTGACCAGCGTCGAGCAATGGAGCGCATGAGCGAGTTCATGGCTAGCCCCAACAATCAGGTGATCAAAGCCGCCGCTCATGCGATCAAAGAACTTGCGGAGAGGTCCGACGACTCGCAACGTACACAATTACGAGACGTGATGCTGCGATTAACCGACGCACTGGTCACGACCCATGTTGTCCCCAAAGCGGGGGCCATCCCGCAGGGGCGATTCGAGCTTAATCAGAATAACGGTGGACCAGCCAGTTTCACTGCTGGCGGTGGCCCGCAGACGGAGAACATTCAGCTTCGAAATGGTCCCGTTTTATCAGCGCTCAAGAAGTTGACTGGTGAAGATTTTGGTTACAACGAGCAGCGTTGGGAGCAATACTTCGTCGAGAGCTATTCGCTGGTCGACGCAACGGTGAGAACGGACTAGGCAGCAGCGGTAACGGCTTTTGGGCCTTTGTGGTTTGGTGCTGTGCTTGGCGGACTGAACGGTTGCCGCACTTTTTGATCGGCTAAGTTTCCGATCAAAAAAAGAAGGGAAAGGCAGAGACGCGAGGACGCAAATACGCAAAGCAAAAACCTTTGCGTCCTCAAGCCGTGGCGACTTTGAGTTGAACCCTGTGTTTTTCCAGCGAGGGCTCAGCCCCATTGAGACGGACCTGGCCACTCGCATTTGCAAAACGCAGACGCCACTGATTTACCCCGGCTAACTTTTTTCATTTCTTTATTGATGACGCGTTGAGTTTCGCCCTCGAGTGCCCCCACCAACGGTCCATCGCCCACTCTTGAGCTTTTCTCGTCGCCCGGGGCCAGGGTCGCCTCCCGCTTCGCTCGGCAAAGGTTGAACGGTCATTGAGTAATACATTTTAGGCCGTTTCCCGCGAAATCGATACCAGTCGTCAATCAACCGAATCGATTTTTTGCGAGCCTTGATGTACACGCGATCACCTTTTTGCAACACCACCTCATGGACGCCCGTCCAACCAAACCAAGAGTAGGCTGCAGTGTGAATTGGAATCCAATGAGGTTTGCCTTCATGATCGTACAGCCCGATCTCGGCCCAGTTGTGGCTGGGAACCCAAACCAGACGCGCCGGAATTCCAGCAGCGCGACAAAGCGCGATAAACACCGACGCTTTTTCTTCGCAGTCTCCGCGGCGATTCTTGATCGCGTGTTTGACGCTCGTGTACTTACCGCACACCGCAGAGATGTTGTCCCAGACCCAGTCGTAATACTTCTTTGCCAAATCCCATGGATGACCTTTTGTACCCAGTTCATTCGAGAGTTCCTTTAGCTCTTTGTCGCGCAGGCTGATACCCGGACTGCTGCCTAAAGTCCGTTTGGAAAATCGCAGATCACCTACCGGAGGTCCGTCTCTCCCCCGTTTCCGTCTGGGAGGCGGAGTTTGGTCCAAGGGAAAACTATCTTTCGAAAAGCCGCGATAGTCCTTGCTCAACTTCATGCGGTATTTGGCAATCGCAGACACGACCTGTCCTGCTTGGATTTGACCTGCGTGCAAAAGCAACTGAGCCGCCGTTTCGTTCAAACGTAGCAATTTGGCATCGCAGCCTTTTGTTTCGATCTTAAAATCAACGACCTTCTGTTCGAGAAACTGAAGCGGAGCCACCGTGCTTGCCCAAATATCCGAAGCGTAACCTTCGCCGCGAAAAGTAATGCCCGTTGTGACTTCAAATTTTCGAGGCTCGAGATACCCGATCGAACCATCTTGAGGAGGCTTGCGCCAAATCCACTTCCCGTCTCCAACAACTGGAACGACTGAAAACGCATCAGGGTTTAGGCTTCCTTCGTGTAAAACAAAATCTGAATCGGATCGCCTGAGGTGAGTTGACCCAAGATTTCCCGTTCCGGCAGATGCTGCTGAAATGATAAATGATCGTCTGTTGATTTTCATGCGACCTACAACCTTTCCCGTCGTTGACCCTTTGACTGCCTGCATTGCATACGCGTCTACGTCCGCCACGTGCAAACCGACGATCGACGCCTCCTCTTGGCCGTTACGGCTGGCCAAGTTATTGCTTGTTGTATTGGGTGGTGTTTTTGCCCTCAATGTCACGGATAAATTTGGTTGTTTTGTTTTCTTGCGGTAAAAACAATGCTCTGTTGGAGAAAAAAGGAACGGTAAAGCAGCTAAGTCGCCTAGTGTGCCACCGAACCTATTTGCTTTTAAGCTTTAAAAAAGTTCAGCGATCTCATTGCGCAACCCGTTCTGATGCCGATCTGAAAATTGATTTAAACAGCCGAGTTCAGTTGCAATGTTACCAATGGTTTTGTTTCAACAGTCTCAAAAGAGGTTGGCCAAAACGGCAGTTTGTCAATCTTGCCCAGCAAATGTCGAGAATACGACGCGAGTACTTCGGCCACTTGATGTTAGAAAAATGACGGGCTTGTTTTGAGCTGATGCGACTCACGAAAAAAAGAGGACAGGTCGATTGACCTGTCCTCTTCCTTTTTTATCTTTGGGAGGCGCTCCCAAAGATGACCATGGCCTGTTCTTGACTTTGTAGTCAATGTAGCCTGCTTCGTTCAAGGTGTCGCAGTGGGATCGTCATACGCGTTGAGCCCGTTACGGACACCTTTGGCAAACTCTAGGTCAAGCTATGCCAACTGCTGGCCGTTGATGTTAATCTGCTCGAAGCTACTGACGTCGATGGTGCTAACGAATTCTACGCCGGCCTCAAAACTTGCGAAGTTCACGTTGAGCGTATCGAAACCAGCACCTCCATCGATGGCACCATTGATGCTTCCATTTTGATTGATCGTGAACACATCGTTCTGCGAGCCAAACAAGACGTCTCCGTCGATTAAGCCGTCGTTAACCAGATTAACACTGCTGTTTGCCGAAGATGCGTCAATTGCAACGGAGGTTCCGGAGATCAGGCCGCTATTGATGATCGTCCCAGTAAGGCCGACGTTTTCGATGCTAATTCCTGCCGCCAAATCACTGTCTAACGAGCCACTGATGCTGCCTTGATTGACGATATCTCCAGTGAATTCCGCAGTCCCCTCAGTTCCAGCTCCGCCAATGAATCTCAGCCCGTGACCGACCTGGTTTCCTGCGCCAGTTCCTCGACCTTGGACCAAGCCAGAGTTGAAGACGGATCCATTGACTTGATCTCCGATAGCGTCTCCAGTTTCAATTGCAATTGCGGAACCGTCGTTGCCGACTCCGGCGTCAATTAATCCACCAAGATTAACGATGTCAAAGTTTTCAGCTGTGCCGTCCGCATAGACGGTGCCGTTTCGCTGGTTGCCCGATCCCAATATCGCACCGGAGTTAACAAGCTCTAATCCGTCGCCATCAATATTTACTGCGCGGCTTTCGGAGGAGATTGTGCCTTGATTGACAATGATTCCGTCAGCATGATCTCCAGTTCCGAAGTAGACAGCATTTTGGACACCTGCGATCAAACCCGTGTTGACCAATTCACCTTGGAAGTCCAGCCCATTGACTGCACGGAATGCACCGGTGGTTCCCTGAGTGCTTTCAGAGAGAAGCGATCCGGTGTTTACGATAGAACCTTCGAAAAGTCCCGGAGGAATCCCTTCAGAACTTCGATCACCTTCCAATCGAATGCCGTCACCGGCAGTCGCCAAACCCGCGCCAGACTGACCCCGTCCGGCGATCAAGCCGTTATTAAACACGTTGACTTGGCCATTGCTGCCATCGTCGTTGAAGGACAGCGAAACTGCCGCTCCGTTGTTGCCTGTTCCGGCGTCGACAAGGCCGAAGTTTACGATGTCAAAATTACTGGCAGTGTTGTCAGAATAAATCGTGCCGTTGCGCTGGTCGCCGGTTCCAAGGATGCTCCCGTTGTTGACGACGTTAAGTCCATTTCCATCAATGTTGACTGCGCGGCTGTCAGAACTTACCGTGCCAGAGTTAAAGAATTCGCCCGTGTTCTCACCTTCGCCGAAGTAAACGCCATTATTTGCACCCGAAATCAAGCCGCCGTTAAACAAACTTCCTTGGAAGTCCAAACCGTTGACGGCACGAAATCCACCGGTTGTGCCTTGGTTGCTCTCCGAAGTGACTGCACCAGTATTGACGATCGAGCCATCAAATGCTCCCGTACCCGCCAGCCTGATACCGTCACCGGCGGCAGCTGTCGTTGCGGCAGCTTGTCCAAGACCGTTCAATCCACCCACGTTAAGCAAATCCAAGTCTCCGCTGGCCTCATCGAACACAAATGCTACGGCAGCCCCCTCGCCATCGGCGTCGGCAAGTGACTGGGAATTCAGTGCTTGAAATCCATCGGTGTCAACGGCGATGATTTGGTCCGGGCCAAGCGAATCAGCGAGTGGATCGGTAAACTGAAGGAAACCGTTGGTGTGTAGTGTTTCACCGCGTCCAAACCCGTCAACAATTCCGTCCGCGTCCAGAAAAGTACCTGTCGAGAATACGGTGGCGTCTTCGGTCTGAAATGTTTCACCGCCCACATTGACGAAATCGATGGTCAAGTTCGAGTCCAGCCCAATCGAAGGATCGAATTGGTCATTGAGAAACTCGATTCGCAGGTCACCGACGGTAGTACCCGCTGGTGCATTGATAAAAAAGCTCTGCTGCTGGGTGCTGGCAGTGAAGCTGGCTGCGACTTGTCCGTCCACGACCACGTTGAACTGCTCGGTGCCAACGTCTCCGCGGGCACTGATTTCGATCAAAGTAGAGCCGGCGTCATCGGAAAACTGAAAGAAGCCGTTGGCGTTGAGCACCTCACCACGACCGAAGCCTGGTGTGATGCCATCTATGTCATTGAATGTACCGGTTGAAAAAACGGACGTCGATTCAGTTTCGAACCTCACTCCGTCGATTTCAATGGCGTCAACGATTAGATTGGAATCGATCCCGTTGGCGGGATCAAATTGATCATTCAAAAACTCGATGCTGACTTGGCCCGCGGTAACAGGTTGGTCAGTTTGGAATTCAAAAGTACCCTGTTCCTGCGTCACGGTAAACGTTTCGACCGTTTGGCCGTCGATGTTAAGGGCGAACTGCTCTCCTCCAAGGTCGCCAGCAGCGAAGATTGAAACGCCAGATAGCATCATACGGTCCTCGAGAGTCTCAATGCTTAAGCCTTTTGGGGTGGTAGTGCTAGTTAAATTTACTCGGTTCTTTAGACGATCGAACATGTTTTAGGGTCTCGGTAATTGATTTTTCTGATGACAGCATTCTCGTGGTAGAAGAAAGACACTCAAACCGGCCACGTAATGTTGCTGGGGGAATCGTGAACGAACTATTCATTCGTGGTTGAGATGTCGTAACGCCGCTAGACATATTGCAGAAAAAATACTTATTGCCAAAACGTTATGAATAAGCGTTGCGTTCGCGCCGTTGGGGCGTTGGGCGACTGTGAGACTCTTAACAACCTGATGGTGCACCCATCGTCGGCTTGCCCAACACGGTGCGACATCGACAACTGCCACCAAATTCCGTGAAGAACCTGTGTTGAAAACCGCGTTGGCTGGCCGAATTTGTGAAGTTCCTCATAGTTGGAAACAGTGAGTTTCCATCTGTCATAAGGAGTTGACCAAAGCAAGGTGAATAGAACGGCTGTCTGCGCTGGCTTGGGTTCAGTCAAGCTTGGCCGAGGGCCTATCCCACTCGCGCTTCGTGCGAAAAAATAAAGGTGTCAGGTACCGTTTATGTATTCTAGGACAGCTTCTTGGGTCTGCCTCTTGGGCGAACGGTGGATTCAAGTCCGTGTTTCTTTACAGTTTTCGCTGTCCACTTCTCGCTGCCATACGGTTTGCCTCGATTGACACAATGCCGAATTGCTTTGAGTTCTTTTTCGGTAA
>CALHPU010000002.1 GCA_938036435.1 uncultured Pirellulaceae bacterium
CTCGCTTGCGCGTCGGGCTAGTATTTAGTTGCCTCGCTAGAAAAAAAAGGCTGATCCTAGTGGACGCGTTGGCCCGGTTTAGCCCCCTCGTCGGGCGAAAGGACAAAAACCTCTTCGCCGCCGGGGCCTGAAGCGCAGACCATGCCCTCACTTAAACCGAACTTCATCTTGCGCGGTTTTAGATTGGCGGCCATCATCACCAAACGACCCTCGAGATCTTCAGGATTATAAGCCGCTTTGATGCCCGCGAAGACTTGGCGTTGTTCGTCGCCTCCCAGCCCCAAAGTCAACTTCAATAGCTTCCGCGCGTCTTCCACATGCTCTGCCTTAAGTACTCGAGCCACGCGCAAATCGACTTTCATAAAATCATCGAACGTAATCTCCTCGGCCAATGGCTCGTCGATCATGGGTTGAGCGCTGTCGTTGTACTTGCTGGCCAATGCCGACGTGGCAGCCGCGGCTGTTGCAGCTTCTTGTTCGGCTTGAGTCTCTTCAGTCATCTTCTCAATCTCTTTCGGTTCGATGCGTTTCATCATGTGTTTAAATTTGGCGACTGGCGTTCCTACCAGAGGCGTTTGAGACTGCTGCCAATCGGTGATCGGCGATCCTAGTAGTTCCGCCGCCTGTTGTGCCAATTCCGGTACAACGGGCGATAGGTAAATCATTAGCTGCCGAAATAGATTCAGCGCGATGGTGCAAACGTCCTGTAGTTCGGCAGCTTTTTCCGGATCCTTTTTTAGCACCCAAGGCGCCGCATTTTCTACAAACGGGTTGGCTCGGTCAGCACATTCCAGAATTAGCCTCATCGCCTTGCTGAAATCACACTGCTCGTATGCCTCGGCAATTTGCTCGCCCGCATCTGCCGCTTGCTTGAACAAACCGCCGTCGTCCGGATAAGTCTCTGACAACCCAGTGTCTTTGACGAATTTGGCACTGCGCGAGGCGAGGTTGACCACTTTATTAACAAGGTCCGTGTTCACCTTGCTAATAAAGTCATCGTAATTCAGATCCAGGTCATCCAGCCGCGCTCCCAGCTTTGAAGCATAATAGTATCTTAGTGCCGTCGGGTTAACGTGTTTTAGATAGGTTTCTGCTTTGACGAAGGTGCCCTTGCTCTTGGACATCTTTTCGCCATTGACGGTCAGGAAGCCGTGGATGTGAATTTTCTTCGGTAGGTTAAGGCCGGCTGTCTTAAGCATCCCCGGCCAGAACAACGTGTGGAAGTAAGTAATGTCTTTACCGATGAAGTGATAGATTTCCGTTTCCGGATCCTTCCACCAGTCGTCCAAATTCTGTCCGTTGGCGTCGCAGTACTGCTGCGTGGAGGCGATGTATCCGATCGGGGCATCGAACCAGACGTACCAGTAATTGCCGGGGCTGTCGGGAATCTCAAAACCGAAGTAGGGCGCCGGTCGTGAGATGTCCCAATCACGCAGCGGCTTGGCTCCTTCTTTGCTGGCCGGATCGCCAAGGAAATGGCCTTTTAGATAGTTGGCGACTTCGGATTGCAAATGGTCGCCATCCTGCGTCCAAGTGTGCAGGAAATCGTGAAGCTGTTCGAGTTCGATAAACAGATGATTGGCGGATCGAATCTCTGGAGTTGTGCCTGAGAGCGTACTGACCGGATCGATCAGTTCGGCGGGCGAATAAGTTTGCCCACAGCTGCTGCAGTTATCACCGGGCTGATCGGGTTTTTTACATGCCGGACAAGTTCCGCTGACGAAGCGATCGGCCAAGAAGACGCCTTTTTCGACATCAAAGAGTTGATCGATTTCTTTTTCTTTGACTAAACCTGACTCGCGAATCTTTGCCCAAATTTCACCGCAGATTTTTTTGTTCTCTGGACTATTGGTGCTGCCATAGTTGTCGAACTCAATACCGAAACCCGCGAAGTCGCGCTGATGGGCTGCGGAGGATTCCGCGATGACCTCTTCCTCGGATCGATTTTCTTTCTGGGCGCGAATGGAGATCGCGGTACCGTGGGTGTCGTCGGCGCAGATATAAATGCACTCGTGGCCGCGCAGCTTTTGAAAACGAACCCAGATATCGGTCTGGATGTACTCCACCAGATGCCCCAAGTGAATCGGGCCGTTGGCGTAGGGTAGGGCGGCAGTAACTAGAATTTTGCGTTTCTTCATCGTTTCCTCGAGCGTCTTTCGCCGTGAACTCTCAGCGGGTGAGTGACAGGACACTCATTGGCGGAATTGGATCGCCAGATTCTACGCGAACTGGGTATCAATCCAATACCGATGCGGGAACTTTTGGCGTCGCACCATTCTGAGAGCATGCGAACGGTGGGATCTTGAGAGGTTGTTTTGTTGATCTTGCGGAGCAGTCCGACGACTAGCGCCGTAGATAAAGCATCACCAGTACCAAAAGTATCGTCGACATGCGTAACTGGTGGTGCGAAAGGAAGGTGGTGGTCTAGTTGTAAATTGAGGGCATTTCAAAATCTGTAGTGGACTTCGCCAGAAGTCCGATTCATCTGAAAGGCGAAGGGAATTCTGGCGTATCCCGCTACGAACAATCTATCAATGAGGAGCCTTAAACGCCCTCTACGAAAAAAGCCCCGGCCAGCGATGGCAAGGGCTTTGCTCGTTTCAAAGTTGCATCTGGAGGCCGAAATTAGGCGCTCTTAGATTCAGGCATTTTGAACGAGTTTGGATTTAGTTTTTCCTCGACTAAATTTTCGTCGATCACAAACCGTGTTCCCTTAGGTTGGTCCGGCAGATCGTACATCAGGTCTAGAACGACTTGTTCAATGATCGAACGAAGCCCACGTGCTCCAGTGTCCTTCTCCAACGAGCGCTGAGCAATCGTGTTGATCGCTTCGTCGGTGAAGTGAAGGTCGCAGTTTTCCATCTGGAACAGGCTTTGGAACTGACGGACCAGTGCGTTTTTAGGCTCGGTCAATACTCGCACGAGACCTTCCTTACCCAGTGGAGCAAGCGCTGTCGTGACAGGAAGACGTCCGACCAATTCTGGAATCAGTCCGAACTCCAAGATGTCGTCGGTGGTGACCTGAGGAAGGATCTCGGCAGTCGTCGCTTCCTCGTTGTAACCTCGGCCGCCGCCAAATCCAATCGTGCGCTCGCCAAGTCGCTTGCGGATGATGTCTTCAATTCCGACAAACGTCCCTCCACAGATGAACAGAATGTTGCTGGTGTCGATCTGGATGTATTGTTGCTCGGGGTGCTTTCGTCCGCCCTGTGGTGGGACGTTGGCGACGGTGCCCTCAAGCATTTTCAGCATGGCCTGCTGGACGCCCTCGCCCGAAACATCTCGAGTGATTGAAACGTTGTTGCTTGTCTTGCCAATCTTGTCGATCTCGTCGATGTAGATCACACCGCGTTGGGCTGCTTCGACATCGAAATCAGCAGCGTGCAGAAGTTTCAAGATCAGGTTCTCGACATCTTCACCCACGTAACCGGCTTCGGTCAGCGTGGTTGCATCGCCAATGGCAAATGGCACGTTCAAAATACGAGCCAGTGTGCGAGCCAGTAATGTTTTTCCTGAGCCCGTAGGTCCGACCAGCATGATGTTGGATTTGTCGATCTCAACATCTCCGCCTCCCTCGCCGTGGGACAATCGCTTGTAGTGGTTGTGAACCGCCACCGCGAGAACCTTCTTGGCAGAGTGCTGACCGATTACGTATTCGTCCATGTGTTGGACGATCTCACGTGGCGTCAAGATCTTGTTGAACAGCTGTTTCTCTGGACCGCGTCTCTTCTGTTCTTGGTCCAGAATACTTTGGCACAGTTCGATACACTCGTTACAGATATAGACATCACCGGGACCTTCGACCAAAGGGCCGACGTCTCGATAGTTCTTACGACAGAACGAACAGTGTGCATTTTTTTTGGTCGTGCCATTACGGCGCGAGCCAGTTGAGTCGTTGCCTGCGGGCATTATCACTCCTTAAGCGTTTCTAATTCCAACCGGATGTAGTTGTTGCTTGAACGATGTTCTGTGACTACTGATCTCAGAACAAAGGTGCTTCCTTGCCCGCGAACTTCAAGCTCTTATTATGTTTTCTGCTTTTTGCTATCACTTCTTCACAAAGTGATAGCAGCGCCTCTTTACCAGTAAATTTGTTAACTCCCCGACAACATGAACAGAGTTCCCCGTTGATTCCTTCGGCGGCTGAAAAAGAGGCCTACTCTTTGGAGGGTTTCTCAATTTCAGGGGTTTCCCGAATCAACTTTTTGGCTCTGTCAAACTCTTCGTCGGCGATCATGTCTCGATCTCGAATCTCTCGGATCAAATCAAGGTCTTCTTCGGCGGTGGAGGCATGGCCACCGATCGCCAAGTTACGGAACCAACCGACGATGTAAACCGCCGTCAACACCAGGCAGACGAGGACAGCCGTGTAGACGATCCACGGCACGCCATCGATCTCCATTATCTCCTGTAGGTGTTCGGATGTTTTTTGAAAAAATGATTTGGATTCCATGGTTAAAGTGGAATATGGTTGGAAAACGAGTCAATGTACGGCGATCTTTCTTTTGAAAGACAGAATGTGTCACGCCACGAGATTGAACTCGATTGTATCTCATTTGTGAAAGAACGTTTAGCGCGTTATTTCACCAAAAGTTTGCGTTTTGCACGTGCAAAAGGACTCATTGCAAATCGCAGGCGATGCCCGCGTTCCACTGCCGGGTTTTACGCGTGACAGAGCAAACTGTTCGGCAGTTCAGGAAGTTTTCGCTTTTCCGCTTTGGCGTGGGGGCTGAATTTTGGGTTGCCGAGGTCGTTAGATGCATTGAATCGTCGGGCACCGATTCAATGGCCCTCACTTCGTACCGCTACCATCAGAAGAATTAACCAACGCGACCTAGTGGTTTGTCAGGGATGGAAGTTAGAGTGTGTCATCGTAGCCGGAGTCGCCAGACTTCGGTTTTATACTGCTGAACTGAATTCTGGCGAATCCAGCTACCCTAAAATTAAATGTTGACAGACCACTAGCGCCCAAACGCCACAGTTTTGCGGGCGATGTAAGGACCATTGGGTGCCGGTGCCCCATGCCTTACAGCTGGTTAAATCGTTTTGCTAGCCAGAATCCAGACACCGCCCAAAACAGGCGCATCCCCTATTCGAAGCGCTCGTTGGACCCATCGG
>CALHPU010000003.1 GCA_938036435.1 uncultured Pirellulaceae bacterium
CGAAACCTGCGGATCTACCGCTACCCTTCCCCGCTTGCTGAATTCCATTGAGAATCGATATGAAATCAAATCAAAACCTGTTGCTTGCCGTTGCCGTCATTTTCACGCTGGCTTTTTCTACGTCATCATCGGCTCAGCAGGCTCCTGCCGCTTTGGATTTTTCAATGAAAGCCAACAACGGTGAGGAAGTTTCGCTTTCAAAATACTCCGGCAAAGCAGTCTTGTTTGTTAACGTCGCCAGCAAGTGTGGCATGACGCCGCAATACGATCAACTTCAGGCACTTCATGAAAAGTATGCACCGAAGGGATTGGCGATCATTGGCGTCCCCTGCAACCAGTTCGGCGGACAAGAGCCCGGTTCTGACGAAGAGATCTTTGCATTTTGCAGAGAGAACTACGGAGTCGATTTTGACCTATTGTCCAAAGTGGACGTTAAAGGGAAGAACCAGTGCGACCTGTACGCGCACCTCACCAGCCTTGATCTAAAACCTCGTGGCAAAGGTAACGTCAAATGGAACTTCGAAAAAATCTTGCTTGATCGAAGCGGCACGCCGGTGGCTCGCTTTGGCTCAAGAACCAAGCCCGACGACAAAGCGTTAGTTTCCGCGATTGAGTCCGCGCTTGCGGTGGGCGCTGTGAATGTAGCAGCGCCTGCCAATACAGGATCAGATCACTATACCCACAAGAGTTCAAAGCTAGGAAAGACGTACTATCTTTTTAGCAAGGACGTCCCGCTGAAGAATTCTGATCGTGTTCAAACGATTTACTTCTTCGGAAAAGACCCTGTCAATGCAAAAGGCGGAGTGCCATTGCCTGCGGTTCCCGAGGGCAAGGTTGTCGCGGAGACCAAGACAGGAATGCTGATCCTGAAAAATACGCCGGGCAGCAAGAAACCGAAGAAGAAATAGACTCTTCCTAGCCGTCAATCATCACTAAACTTTCTACTTGTGCCGCAGCCAATCTTTGGCGAACAGAATCGATTTCTTCAGAAGCATACGGCCTCATCGGTTGGAATCCCCAAATAGGCTTCGGCCAAGCGGCGTCACTGGACGATCTCACAATGTGATGCACATGTAACTGCGGCGTCATGTTGCCAAGCGCCGCAATGTTGAGTTTCTCGGCCGCGAAAACTTGTCTGAGCGCGATCGAAAACAACTGAGACTCTTCGCTCAACTGCCGGTAGTCAGCAAGCTCCAATTCGATCGCGTCTTTAATCCCTGCTCGTTGGGGTACGAGCACAAACCATGGGTAGGCCGAATCGTTAATTAACAGTACCAGTGAAAGCGGAAACGCTCCGATCGCAATACCATCGCGCTGTAAATCGGGATGAAGTTCAAATTTGTCCACGCATGTTTCCGTTCTATCGAAGTCGCTGGAGCAGCAACAGTTTTTTGTTCTTCAAAAAATAATCCGCCTCGGCGACGACCTCGTATTCTTTTGGCAACTGACGCTCAAGCGCTGGTAAAGCGTCTGCTGTGGTGATTACCAGCGCGTCCGGATAGTCCGCCGCGAACTGACTTACACTTGGCCGTGGTTTGGGCTGCCAAAATTTGCGTTGGTGAATTGGCTCATTAGCAATAGCCTTTGTTTCAAGTTCGTAAACCGGCCGTCCAGCGTAAAAGATCCAAGACGATTCCAGGCATCCGTAGCTGGCAAATTTTGCATCGGTGGGTAGAGCACGCACGTGGCTGAGAATGTTTTGGTTGTCTTGTAAGTCCGCTATCCGGCCAGTGGCATAGCCAAACAACAGCAATGCAAACGCCCCAGCACAACCAGCGAAACCTATAAGCGAATTGGATGACTGGAGCTTAAAGTTCAGCAGCAATCCGATGGCTCCCGCCACAGCAATCGGAATGCCAACGAGGGCCAGCATGGGTTGACCGATAAATCTTTGGCCGGCGATGCCTAATCCGACCGCGATGACAACACCCACCACCAATGCCGTCGCAAACGCGGCCGTCATCCAAGCACGAGACAGCAACTCCGGTTGTCGTGTCCACCGAACCAGCGTTGCCGCCGTCACCATCGCAAGCGCTGGGTAGCAAGGCGTGACGTAGCTGGGCAATTTTGTTTGAGCAATCGTAAAAAGGGCAACCTGCACGCCTGCCCAGCACAGCATCAAGATAATCCCCGGATGAGTGCTGGCCAAAGAGCATCCCACCTCACTCGAATCTCGCTTCAGACGCCAAACAATTAATGCTACGGGCAACCAAAACAATGACCACGGAAAAAAACCGACCAGAATTGCGACAGGGTAGAACCAGACGCCTCCGCTATGGTTCTCAAATGCGCTGGTTGATCTACCGAGATGTTCTGTCAGGAAGAAGATGCGCAGAAAATCTCCTTCGGTGCGGATCCCAACCCAAATGTACCAAGGCAATGCGATGGCGAGTGCAATCGAGGCCAGCATAAAAGGCCGCATGGCGAGTGTGGTTTTCCAAAAATGGACCGGATGCAAAGGTTTCACCAGTGTCAGTAAGTTGGAAGTCCCCTGCCCTCGGTCGCGATAACACTCCATTTGGCGGATCAGCAAGAGGAACAAGCCAATGTTTGCCATCGGCATCAGAAACCCAATGGGCCCTTTGGACAACATCCCCAGCCCCATGCTGATCCCCATCAATAATAGCCAGCGGAATTTCATATTCCGAAAGTCGACGATGAACGATGTGGCCATTGATTGGCCGATTGTTCTTTGAACCGTTGATCCCACCACGAAGAAGAAAATGGTTGCGGTGCTGAAGAAAATCAACAGCGCATCTGGCGTGGCCGCGCGAGAGGCGACCACGAACATGCTACTGGAGGCGAGAATCACACCGCTGAGCACGGCGGTCGTTTGATCGAACAATCGGCGAGCCATCCCAAAGGTGAGCGCGACCGAACCGACGCCCATCAGCGCTGACCAAAATCGAGCCGACCATTCGCTGATGCCGAACATCTGATAGGCAGCCATCATTAACCAGTAGAGCATTACAGGTTTCTGGTAACGCAATTCTCCATTGAAGATCGGCACGATCCAATCTCCGCGTTGCATCATTTCAGCTGCACAACCTGCGTTGCGGGGTTCGTCACGATCCCATAACTGGCACTCGCCCAATTGCACAAAGAAAATCGCCACAGCGACCGCAATAACCAGTGCCAGACCGGCGCAGATTTGCCACCATTCGGACGAGCGATTGGACAACCGACCAGAAGCGTGGCTGGGCACGTCGGGGTTCAGATTGTTTTCGTGGCGATCCAGCGACACATCGATCCTTCGAATTTGTCGTTATAAATTTTAAAAGTGACCGGCAGCTTTAAAGCTTCCCGGAATTATCGAATTAGCATTTCATCGCATTTTATTCTTCGGATGGAGGTGCTCTCGTGGGGTAGGTTTTCAACCTGCCATGAACTTTGATTTGGCAGGTCAAAAACCTGCCCTACCACTTTCTCTCCGAAAACTGCCTACTTGAAAATTGAGTTGCGGCAGAATCTTAGTAGCCTGCTGCAACCTTGACGTGGGGCACGTGGGGCAAGCATCCGGCTTGCCAATATGAAACCTCGCTTGATTCGCAAGCTGGAAGCTTACGCCACTTGGGCGTGGACTTTCTAATCCCGGCAGCATTTTACGACACAGGCCGAACTTCAGCCAAGATCACTCTGGCAGCCTGGAGGAACTGATCCAATCGGAGCGGGCAGAGACTTTTTTTGCGGATATCGCTCGCGTTTGATTCGTCTTGCTGGCACACGGCACCGCGGACGCCGATTAAATCCGCCCCAGTTTCAGCTGCCTCTTCCAGACACCTAGTGTCGATGGCACCGGCCAACACGCAGGTCATCTTTTGGGATTTCGCTTGTTTGAAAATGGTGTGGCACTCCAGCGCTGTGTAATAAGCAAACGTATTGCCGTTCGATTTTTCAAACGTATCCAGCAATACGACCGACGCGTTCAAGCGCGTCGCCTCAAGAACCATCTCCTCAGCCTGCCGCATCGGAAACAAATCGACATAGACCACCAAGACCCGCCGAACGTGATTTGGGACCAGTTCGAAAAATCTCTTGAGTCGATCGAAGTCCTGCGGAACTGCAAAACCTCCGGAAAGACCAACTTTGACATAGGTCACTTCCGCCCAGTCAATCTCTCTTAGTTGATCCGCGTCCAGAGGCGCCGTCGAATCAGCATCATCCAGCCGCCATTGACGAAGTTCCCCGCAGGCAAGGCTGATTTCTTTGTTGAGATTTGTTTCTCTTACTGCGTTGATCACTTCGTTGGCCAACTGCGCTCCCGCAAACCCAAGAGAACCTGCTGACGGATCTTTCAAGTCGACGATGGACACCAAAAGATGCCCTGCGGCCGCTCGTGCTTCATTCGAGTTCTTTACACTGATCAACATTTGGTGCGATGGCTCAAGCATGCCTCAAAGAGTTTGGACGCGAAGCAGACGGGTATTAAAAAATTCGCAAGTTCTCTAAAATCGAACAGCCGCTCTGACTTTCGACATTTTTCACGCAAGCCTCCAATTATGGCAGATGCCCCCGATTTCCAACACATCACTGACGCTCAAACGCTTGCCAAGTTCTGCGAGGAGGCAGCCGGGAGTCGATATATTGGCTTTGATACGGAATTCGTTAGCGAAAACTGCTTTCATCCTCAACTGTGCTTGATTCAGGTTTCTACCGAGACCGACTACGCCATTATTGACACTTTGGCGATAGACAACATCGACGTTTTTTGGCAGATGTTGTGCGAGGGCAATCACATTACCATCGTTCACGCAGCGCGGGAAGAGTTTTTGTTCTGCTTCCGCAGTTACGGAAAATGGCCATCGCGTCTGTTCGATGTACAACTGGCAGCTGGGTTGATTGGCTATGACTATCCGGCATCCTACGGCAATCTGGTCAACAAGACGATTGGAAAAACGGTCGACAAGGGCGAGACTCGCACCGATTGGAGCCAGCGCCCGCTGACCGCAGGTCAGATTTCTTACGCGCTGCAAGACGTGGTTCATCTGTGGCCCGTCTACAAAACGCTTTGCAAACGTCTGGACAAAAAAGGACGCTTGCAGTGGATGGAAACCGAGATGAACTCGTGGCAGCAGAGCCTTGAAGAGACCGTCACCAAACCTCAGTGGCGGCGCGTATCAGGTATTGCTCGACTGCGGCCGGCTCAACTGGCAATCGTGAAGGAGCTTTGGATTTGGCGGAACGCGGAAGCCGAACGTCGCAATCGATCGGCCAAACGAACGCTTGCCGATGACCTGATCGTCGAACTTGCCCGGCGCGGCACAAGTAAAATTAATCAAATTCGGGCCATCCGCGGATTTTCCAATCGTGTCTCAGCACATTCACTTGACGGCATTTCGCAAGCGATTGAAACAGCGTTGCAGCTTCCTGCTAGTGAACACCCACCAAAACTCAACAGCCACAAATCGGTCAACCTTGGCTTGCTGGGGCAGTTCATCACCACCGCGCTAAACGTGGTCTGTCACGAACAGGAAATCGCTTCGCCGCTGGTTGGAACGGCGCAAGAGGTGCGCGATTTGGCCGCTATGAAATTGGGGCTATTGAAAACTAAGAAGCCTCAACGCTTGGAGTCCGGTTGGCGAGCGGATGTCGTTGGCCAATTGATCCAGCAAGTGCTGGACGGAAAAGTGGCGATTCGAGTTGGCGATCCCAAAAGCGATCAGCCTCTGGTGATGGAATCTCTGAGGAAGTAGAGGATATTTCAAAACCTAAACTGATTAATTTTTCGTAGTGGGATTCGCCAAAATTCCTTCTTCGATCAAGACGAAACAAGACGAATCGGATTTCTGGCGTAGTTCACTACAAGTTTTGAAACGCTCTCTCGCTTGGTAGCCGACGTCCAAAGGCTTTTGACTGGTTCGTCATCAGCCTTCAATCTTTTGTGAGGTCGGCTAAGTAAAAGTGCGATCAAGGTTACTCAACGGTAACACTTTTGGCCAAGTTGCGAGGTTTGTCGACGTCACAACCACGCAATACAGCAATGTGGTAGGACAGCAATTGCAGAGGAATTCCGGCGACAATCGGTTGCAAGTATGTTGGTACACTTGGAATGTAGATCACGTCATCGGCGACCTCGGCGATGCGTTCATCACCTTCAGCGGCGATCGCAATCACGGGACCACCACGCGCCTTAATCTCCTCAAGGTTCGACATCACTTTTTCGTAGATAAACCCCTGTGGCATCACGAACACCGATGGAGTTTTCTTGTCAACTAGCGCGATCGGACCATGCTTCATTTCCGCAGCCGGGTAACCCTCGGCGTGAATGT
The DNA here is from genome assembly GCA_938036435.1 of uncultured Pirellulaceae bacterium. Classification (GTDB taxonomy): domain Bacteria; phylum Planctomycetota; class Planctomycetia; order Pirellulales; family Pirellulaceae; genus Mariniblastus. The sequence continues at coordinate 6,270 of CALHPU010000003.1, forward strand.
AACTGATCTCTTTCAGTTTCAACGCCCCCTCGAGTGCCGTGGGGAAATTGTAGTGCCGGCCAAGGTAAAGGAAGTTGTCAAACTTCTGGTACTTCTCCGCTATTTTGCGAACGGCATCATTTGTCTTTAGGGCTGTTTCTACATGTCCCGGAAGATCCTTGACTGCCTCGATCATATTTCGACCGCGTGAGTAGCTAAGATTGCGTTGGCGACCAAGATACAATGCCAACAAGACCAACGAGAGACACTGACAAGAGTAAGCCTTCGTAGAAGCCACTCCAATCTCCGGGCCAGCATGTAGATAGATTCCTCCATTGGCTTCCTGAGCGATCGAGCTGCCGACGACGTTACAGATGGCCAACGTCTGATGTCCCTTACGCTTCATTTCACGCAACGCAGCCAGCGTATCGGCTGTCTCGCCGCTTTGCGTGATGGCAAAAATAATCGTCGATTCATCCATCGGAGGATTGCGGTAACGCAGCTCGCTGGCATATTCAACTTCGACGGGAATTTGCGCGACTTCCTCAATCAAATACTCACCAAAAAGCGACGAGTGCCAACTGGTTCCGCAAGCGGTGAACACGATGCGCTTTACCTGACGAAGCTCCTGCGGCGTCAAGTTCAGCCCGCCAAAAACGGCCGTCGCATCGTGCTCGTTCAATCGGCCTCGCATCGTATTGCGAAGTGCTTCTGGCTGTTCGAAAATCTCCTTAAGCATGTAGTGATCGTAGGTGCCCAAGTCTACTTGGTTTGATTCAACATTGAGCGCCTTCACGTCGTGAGCAACGACACCAGCCTCGCGATGAGACACCTGCAAAGAGTCAGCGTTGACGACGGCAACCTGATTGTCGGCGAGGTAAACGATCTTTTCAGTGAAGCCTACCAGAGGTTGAGCATCGCTGGCAATAAAATGTTCGCCATCGCCGACGCCGATGACCAAGGGGCTTCCAAGACGAGCGACAAAAATGGAATCGCTCCATTGGCGAAAAATAATTGCCAGCCCAAAAGTGCCGCGCAGTTGAGCGGTCGCGTCCTTGATTGCAGCCAAAGCGTCTTGAGTCGTCAGGGCTGGACCACCCTTCTCTTGGGCCTCCAGTTTTGGCTTGAGCATATCGGCCAGCAAGTGAGCAACGACTTCGGTGTCTGTTTCAGAATTAAACGTGTAGCCTTTTTGCTTGAGCTGTGTTCGCAGTTCGGCAAAGTTCTCGATCACACCGTTGTGAGCCATCGCCAGAATGTTGTCGCCACCAATGTGCGGGTGGGCATTTGATTTGGTCGCTGCTCCGTGCGTCGCCCATCGCGTGTGACCAATTCCGATCCCGGAGTCACAAGGATCGGCAGCAACTTCTTGGGCCAAGGTCGCGATTCGGCCAACCGATTTAGTGACCTTAATATCGTTGTCTGCCGTCAACGTCGCAGTGCCAGCGCTGTCGTACCCTCGATACTCAAGTCGACGCAGCCCCTCCAAAAGAAAGTCCTGAGCAACGCGCGGGCCAACGTATCCAACAATTCCACACATAGTGATCTACCTGAAATATCTGCTAACAAAAAACAACCGGTCCGGTCGCAAAAAACAAGGCAACACGGACAAAATCGCAGTCCGCGACCGCGATACATTAGCTCAGAACCTACTTGAGTTCCAGAGCGGTTGTCGGCGGCTGACACTGTTCGATTGGGCAAAAGAGGGGGACTGCGGGCTCAAGAAAGTACGGATTCCCCATTGATCGGTGCCAAAGCATCGAGAACCAATGCGGTTACTCGCGCGAGCCCAGTGGAACCGGCCTTGGAACAAAATATCTCGACGAAAGATCCGGCAGCTCTCCAATGACCACATTCTTTTTCAGACTGCGGCCATCTCGAATCAAATCTACCTCGACCGTAGAATTGGGCGGCGACCTTTCGGCAAGTTGGAACAGGCTGTTGTACTGCTTCACGGATTTGCCATTCCATTTACGAATCACGTCTCCCTCTTTAAAACCCGCCCGGTCGGCCGGTGAGTTTTTATAGACCACCGTAAGGACGGCGCCGTCGAGGTCAGGTAAATACCCGCTGGCGGCCATCCGGTACCTGACTTCCTCAGGCTTAACGCCCAAATAGCCACGGACCACCGAACCATTTTCGATCAACTGCCCGTAAACGAACTTGGCCGTAGAACTTGGCACGGCAAAACTGATCCCCTGAAACGTTTCGCCATAGATCGAGGTATTGATACCGATGACATTTCCGTTGGCGTCTACTAGCGGGCCGCCACTGTTTCCAGGGTTAACCGCAGCGTCGGTCTGCAACAGATTTTGCTTTCTCGATTTATCGCCAGGTCGATCTTTGCCACTAATAATTCCGGACGTTACCGTCTGTTCGTAGCGGTAAGGGCTGCCAATGGCCCAGACGAACGATCCGACTTCGGCCGTTTCACTATCGCCCCAAACCGCTGGGACAAGGTTGTTCGCATTGATCTTTAGCACCGCGAGGTCACTGACCAGATCGACACCGACCAGTTTTGCCTTGTACTGGCTACGATCGTGCAGTTGGACGACGCAGCTACTGGCACCTTCCAAAACGTGAGCATTAGAGATGATGTAGCCTTCGCTGGACATGATTACACCTGAGCCATACCCGCGTTGGTTGTCGTTGGTTCGTCCGGCATGAATGCTTACGACGCTAGGCCTGATCTTTTGAGCGACCAACTGTGAGGCGAGCGACACGTTTTCTAAAGGTCTGCCTTCAAGCAACTCGACCGCGTTTTCGTATTGAGCTCGGACTTTGCCGCGCGTTGACGCGTAGTTGTACTCTTCGACAATGCGCGGCCCGATCAACCACGCCGCGAGCAATAGCACGGTACAGGTGAACAACGCGTAAGCCGGGACTAGCGATCGACTGTCGGAATCCGATTCAATGTTGGTCCGCCTGGAATTCTGGCGGTTTGTTGAACGATTAGATTTTTCTTTTAAGGCGTCTTCACTGGTTCCGGGTTCTAACTGGCCCTGAGTTTGGTCCACCGAACCTTCCGAGGAGCCTTCAAACAGCGGAATGACACGACCTGCTTCGCTGGTGCCAGATTGTCGATCGTCTTGAGGTGCCTGATCAGTGGAAGTGCGGATTTGCTTCTGCTGGAGAGCGGCAATTTCGTTTGCAACCCGCTCACTAGGCCGACGGCGAAAGGGCCTTGCAAATTTCAATTCGTCTGGACCTTCCCCCCGAGAGCCGTTGTCGAAGTTTTGGTCACCAAGCGCCACTTGTTCGTCCTTGAGTGTATTAAAAAAAATAGGCAGCAAAAACTTGAACAGAACTTCTGAACGAATGCTCAGTATAACCGAATTTCGATCACGCTAAGCACAAAAAATTGCCAGCGAAATCGGGCATTTTGGCTGAAGAGAAATGGCGGCGTCGACCAAACGAGACTTTTCACGCATCTGCGACAGCCAAACATCCTTTGACCGCCAAGCGTATAATATTTGATTGTCATCGAATATAGGAAAAACCGCATGTCGTTTTCAGTTGACCACTCAAACCGATCACATTTTCGATCGTTCTCTCAAGTGGAATCTAAAAAGGACGATGAAAAATCTAGCCAAAAGTGTTATACCTTTGCTCAGGCAACTTACAGGATATCGCGGCTCTCAAGTTATCGACCTCCCTCCTTTCATTGAAGAAGAATCAAGGTTCTCTATGCCCGTCGAAATGCAACTTTCTCGCATCATCATCAGCGAGATCAACGAAAGCCAATACGTGTTCTTAAAGGAAGTCGATGGTGATCGACAGTTCCCTATTCTTATTGGTATCTTCGAGGCGACCAGTATCGACCGCCGAGTAAAAAAGGTCGAGCGTCCACGTCCGCTGACACACGACTTGATTGTCAGCGTCGCGGAAAATCTAGGCGGCGAAGTGGACAGTGTTGTGATCAGCGATTTAAAAAAGCAGACCTATTTCGCCAAATTAAGAATTCGCCGCGACGGCGAGTTGATCGAAATCGACGCGCGTCCGTCAGACGCGCTTGCTGTCGCGGTCACCGCCGATCCACCGCTGCCAATTTGGGTGGACGAAAATGTGATCAACGAAGCCATCTCCAGCCTATAGTTGATGGTAAACACCTGGTTGTCATTCAATCCAGACCGGTGCTGACGATGGTTGAATCGCATGCAGGATTGCAACTCCCGCCCGTCTTCATCGGATGTTTGTGCTCGGCCAAGAGTGGCCAAGCTGGCTCAAAACAGCCACCCCTAGAAATTAAGTTTAGACGAGGCACTTATCACGAAACGCCATTACGCGTCGTCCATCACTTCTTTCTTGCGTCCTTCAGCGATAGCCTCAGCTTGATCTTCGAACTTCTTGGTCAGATCTTGGACCGATGTCTTAATGTCGTCACGTTGATCCTCGGAGATCACTTTGTCCTTTGCCTCGCCTTCCGCCGCCTTGTTTCCGTCACGTCGCACGTTGCGGATAGAAATTTTGGCCTCTTCGGTCAATTCCTTGATGCGACCAACCATTTTTTTGCGTACGTCTGTCGATAGTGGCGGAATGTTAATTCGGACCACGCGTCCATCACTTTGTGGATTGAAACCCAAATCAGCCGACACGATTGCTTTTTCAATTTCTTTGATCACACCAGCGTCATAGGGACGGATCACAATCTGAGTCGGTTCCGGAGCGCCCACCGAAGCGATTTGCTTCAACGGTGTTGGGGATCCGTAAACGTCGACGCGCACAGAATCAACGAGTCCAGGATTAGCCCGCCCAGTACGAATTCCACCAAGGTTCTTTTTCAAAACTTCGATGGCTTTCTCCATGCGTTGTTCGGTATCAATCAATATTTCGTCACTGGGCATGAGACTTCTCCTGTAGTTGTGGTAATTCGTTGCGGTTCAGTTTACGGGATTAAAAGACAGAATCCAAGCACAGGGACAGTGCGAGGCGGTTTGCTTTTACAAAAATTTCACTCTCTGCAAAAGCCGATTCTTGAAAAAACTATCCTATGAAGATGGACCGACGCCAAGGTTCCCTTGACGATCAATATTCCAAATCGACCTAGCCTCCGCTTGTAGCCACTGCGGTTGGTGCGTGACGGCCAGCACCGTGACCTCGTTCTCCTGAACGTAACCTTGAAACCACTGGATCAGTTTTTCGCGCGTCTGAGCATCGAGAGCTGCGAACGGTTCGTCGAGGCACAGAATGTCAGGCTCAGACGCTAACGCGCGTCCCAACGCCACGCATTGCTGCTGCCCTCCCGAGAGATTCATAGGGTAGCGATCCAACAGGCCAGCCAGTCCAAGCGCCTCCGACAGAGATTCAACGCGTTCCTTCGTCCGCTTCGGCGTCCATCTGCGTGCTCGACACGAAAATCGAAGATTCTCCCGCACGCTTAGATGGCCAAACAAGGCCACGTCTTGCGGCAGGTATCCAATGCATCGGCGCTCTGGACTAGCGTTAGTAACGTCTAGGCCACGTAAACGAACGGTCCCTGATTCCACTGGATGCAGACCACCGATCGCTTCAACGATTGACGTCTTGCCAGCGCCCGTTTGGCCAGTCAGCAAATGAAGGCCAACTTGATCAACCTTCATCGAAAGGTTCTTCAGATGAAAACCACCACGCCGCAGATTGACTTGGCTCAATTCAATCATCGCCCGCCTCCTCGCCGGTCGTCCGCCGCCACACGCGCGACCAATAAAACAGCCGCAGCGATGACGATCATCATCAACGCGATTATCACAGCCCCGCTTAGATTGCCTGAATTTAACTCCAAATAAATCGACACTGGCATGACCTCCGTACGGCCTCGAATACTACCCGCAAAAACCAGCACTGGACCAAATTCCCCAAACGAACGCGCCCAAGCGATCGCGGCAGCGGTGATTAGTCCTTGCTGCGATTGCGGCAACGTAACCTTGCAAAACGCACCGAAACGAGAGCACCCCAGCGACTGTGCGATGCGTTCTTGGCGTACGGATATCGTGTCAAAAGTGGCTTTCATAGTCCGATAGACAAACGCCACACCGACGATTGACTGGGCCAGCACGATTGCCGGCACGTAAAAAGCAATCCCAACCGCGCTGTCTAGCATCGATAAAGGGGTTCGACGAAACAGAATCAGCAGACTAATTCCGATAACCAACGGCGGAAGAAAGATAGGCATGTCCATCAGGAAATCGACCAGTCGCCGACCGGGAAACTGTTGCCGACTGACCAAGTAAGCGATTCCCGTTCCGATCCAAACGCTCAAAACAGCACTCAACAGGCTGGTTCCCAACGACAAAAAAATCGCCTGTTGAATTTCGGCCCGAGTGAGCGTTGCCCACGCAGAGGCCGAATCGTTGGCAACCAAAATGAGGTTGGCCAACACCATTGCCAACAGCAAACCGATATACACTACGGCGACAGCGCCGAGAACCTTGATGAAATTTCGGTCGCCGCGGGTCATGGTTGCACCTCGGCGGAAGCTTCATCATCCACGGCGTATCCATGTTGCCGCCAAATCGAACTAGCGACCTTTCCGACCAGAAACTGCTCAAACTTTCGTGCCGCATCCTCATTTTCCGTCGAAGATAAAATCGAAATGCCGATGCTTGAGCGGTGCTGTTGCCACGACTGGACCTCCGATGACTGCGCGTTTTCAAACTGAAGCGCTGTCGTGTTCCAACCGATGCCAATATCAACAATCCCTTGATCTACATCGCCAGCAACCTGACTAACCGTCTCGCGCGTGACCGTTGCCTGTCGAGCAAACGCATCGTAACGCTCTGCCCCTTCTATCGAGGCCACCAGTCGCCCAATAGCCGCGTGGTCACGCTTGGGAATGGACGTGCGAAACTTCCCGGACGTTAAAGCTTTCTGTGGCGATTCTATTTTCGCGATTCTATCTGCAATAATTAGGCAGGGAGTCTGATACGCGACGGTGACCGCTGGACTGCAGAGCCCCCTGTCAATTAAAGATTGGTGGTAAAACGTGTCTGCCGCAATCAATATGTCTCCCGATTGGGCGATTCGGTGCTCGGCAACCAACTGTGCTGATCCCTTGTAGCTAACATCGACTTTGACATTAGATTCAAACGCACCGACAAGTTCAGCCATCACCGGCGCCAGCCCTGCGGCGCATAAAAGTCTGATTCTTGCCGGTGGTAGACCGGGGACAGGTTTCGCGGTGAGCGACGCTCCGCCTGCGCGGTAGATCAGAGCGCCAGCAACCGCGACCAATATCAGCGAAGTGACTACCCAGCGGATCATACTCTGTTCAAACCATCCACGGCCGCGACGACCTCGTCCTCTGTCGTACAAAGGTGAGGCGCAAAACGAATGTAGCCATCGCGCGGCGTCATCACGATATTCTGTTTCTCAAGTTCCGCCGTGATCGCTGATGCGCTGGAGACCTTTGGAATTAGTGACAGAATGCCCGAACGGGATTTCGGTTGATGGACGACGGCTTGGTATTTGTCGTGGTCCAATTTCTCAAGGGCCAGTTCCTGCAAAGCAAAATTGTGATCTCGAATCGCTTCTGGGGAGTGAGGCAAAAAGACCTCTTCCACCCCAACCGAGAGGCCGTCAACTAGAGCGTAGGACACTGTCGAGTACTCGAATTTTCTCCCGGTCGTGTAGGGGTTCCAAGTATGGTCCAAGTACTGTGTGTCCTGAATCATGTGATCTGCACCGCTCATTGTGATCGCGATTTTTTCCCTGAATTCAGGGCTGGTATACATCACGCCCGTTCCAACGGGGCCTAGCAGCCACTTCCATCCTGCCGAAGCAACCGCCGACACGCCCCACTTTTCCGGATAGACCGGCAAACAACCAAGCGACTGTGCAGCGTCGATGACCAGATCGATGTTATGTTCCTTGCAAAGTGCACCCAGCTCTTCAAGATCGGCTGCGTACCCGCTGGTGAACTGGACATGGCTGAGCGCGATGATGCGAGTGCGGTCGGTAATCTTGGACTTGAGTTCTTCCAAAGACCAACCACGTGCAAATGAATTGGCAATCGCTTTGGTGTAAGGGCGATCCTCTTGATCGACGTCGGTGTCAGACAACAGAATCAATTCCACGCCACGATTCTTTGCTTGGAGCACCCAAGGGTAGTGGTTGGCCGGATACTCGTTGACGTAGCTGATGATCTGATCACCAGGCTCAAACGGATAGCCGTTGGCGATCATGCAAATCGCCTCAGAGGTATTGGTGGTGATCGAAATGTTGTCTTCAGATGTCTGCATCAATTTGCCAAAGTTCCGATGAAACCGTTGGACAACATTTTCTTCGCCGGTGTACTCAAACAACATGCCGCGTCCAACTGCCACATGGCGGTCAAGAAAGTATGCCGCTCGGTCCGCGGCTGGTTTATTCAGATGCGATACACTGCAGTGCGCCTGAAAATTAATCGTTTGCTTGATTGGGAAATGGTTTAGGTCGATCGAAATGGTCAAAGCAGCGACTCGGTTTCTTGGCTGAAATAGTGAATGGAAGGAATAAGCTGCCACGATTTTTGGGGGGAACCCCCGCACAGTAGCGAACTAAGGCAAATTATGCGTCCGAAAACCTCTGGCAATCTCTGGCAGTAGCCAAATCTTGCCGACAAAGCCCCTTGGCTCCTTGTGAGCGAAACGGCAAAACGCTAACCTTATCGTTGATAAAAGCCTGTCAAGCCCCAGTTTGATTTTTTTAAAACAAGGTTTGGATTTTCGTTGAAAGTCTTCGGTCAACCCGGAGATCACCAAGGACAACACTTCTGTTGTGCGGCTAGGCAGATTTATCATCGGGCAAAATCGTTCGAGGCCTTTGACGCGGTAACTACGTCCAACACTGAAGTTGGGTGATCCAGTTCACGCTTTGATGGCGAACATAAAATTGTCCCCTCCTCAAATATAGATCTCCCGGATCAGTTGGCTGATTGAATTTTGGCCAGCGAAGATGGAATTTTAAACTAAAGGAAACACGAATGTTAGTCCTAAGTCGAAAGGCAGGAGAACGAATCTGGATCGGAGACGATATCTCCGTGACCGTCGTACGCATCAGCGGTGGCGGAGTCAGGATCGGAGTAGAAGCTCCTAAAGAAATGCCCGTTGTGCGGGAAGAGTTAAAGCTGAAGATGGATCAAGAAGGTTCGGCTGAATGTGACGACCAATCGGCATTTGAATCCAATGCTTAACTTTTGAAAAAGAGGCATGGCCATTTGCGGCTTGTCTATCTACGGCTTGTCTATCTACGGCTTGTCTAACTTCTGCTTGGGCCAACGACTACGCGGGCCGCACGTCAAGCTGCTTCAGCTTGTGACTTTGCCAGTCTTTCTTTTTCTTGTTCGGCCAGTCGCTTTTTCGTTTTGCGGACTGGTTTCTCCTTCCAGCGTCGATGAACCCACCAAAACTGGCTTGGGTCATCGAAGATTGCTTCTGCGAGTCGGTCATTGTACCACTGCGTCAAGGCGGTCACGTTTTTCAGATCGGGATCCAACTCCAACGGATCGGCAACTCCAGTACAGCCAATTTCAAACTGAAGCGGCTTTCCGGTATGTTTGCAGTAGCTGACCATCATCGGTGCATTGCCGCTTAACGTGAACAGCGCGATGGCTTTATGACAGGCCGCCGGCCGACCGAGGAAATCAATCCAGCACCCTTTGGTTCCTGCATGTTGATCGCCCAAGATCGTAAGAATCCCGCCGCTTTCTAAGACCTCCTGAACCGCGGTCGAACTGCCGTCCTTTGGCAAGATGAACTGCCCGTTGTGCCCCCGGAATTTGTTGATGAAGTCGTCTAGGTAAGGATTATCCATCTCGCGTGCCACGGTGTAGCTGGGCATTCCCAGTAAACCTGTGACGTAACCACCCATTTCGAAATTGCCGTAGTGCCCCGAAACGGCCACTAGAGGTCGGTAGTCGATCAAGTAATTGGTCATCTGTACAACGTCTCGGATATAGACGTGTTTTCGCCAATTGGTGTCGTGGATTTTCCGCGGGGCTTGAGCGATTTCGACGCCCATCAGCAACAAGTGGTACCACATCTCACGGCTCATCGTGGCGATCTCTTCGTCGCTTTTATCAGGAAAAACTCCAAGTATATTTTCTCGGATGACTTTTCGCCTGAATCCGATACGGTCACTGATCAAGGACGCGAGAGACCTGCATACTTTGTCGCACATCTCCAGCGGGAACGCTTGAAACAGACTGATCACAATTTGGATCAGAATGTACTGGGCGAAGTCGCTAATTTTTTCAACAAAGGTGAGCTTCATGACAGCTGTCTAACGAATATTGGACCAAGCGACCAAGAGCATGGTCTACCGTATTGTGCCAGCAATCGAACGGAGATTAAATACTGATTACTTACTGCCGGTCGACATGCCAGCACTTTGCCTGTCCGTGTTCGTCTCCGACTACTATCAACGCACTACCGAGTAGAGAACCGCCAAGTGAATCCTGTTGCCGCTCAGATGCTGTTGCTAAAATGTCAAGGTGATGAAATTTGGTCTGAGCAAGAGTGCGTCACGGCGGGCGTTCCACAAGCTTGGATTGAGGAATTGGTGGAGCAATACGAATCCGGTTTCGACACCGATCGCAACACGATCTACGTTCCCGGTGATGATGGGCTGCGGGTCACAAACCAGTATCGCGGCGTTTCAGATTTGCTGTTGGCGTATAAGATTGCCGATTACTTGGCGATTGATTGGCGACAGGAAACCAGTCACTTGATCGATCGGGTTTCCAAGGTCAACGCACTTAAAGAAGCTCTCGACGAGCTCTAAATATACAGAAAGAAGATACGATGAACTTCAAAAGTAAATTTGATGCTGGATTTGCATACGGTGATTTTTTAGAAAAATATGGCTCCGATGGCGACAAGATGAAATGGAAAAGCGTTCATGATCTTGTGAGTCTCAGCTCTGAGCAGCAGGAGCTATTATCTGGTTTCACCCGAGAGATGAACGTACTTGTCATGGCTGGGGCGTGGTGCGGCGATTGCGTTTCTCAGGTTCCCATTTTAGATCACTTTGAAAACGTGTCTGAAAAAATCACAATTCGCTACGTTGATCGAGATGCGGATGTCGAACTCGCCGAGGAGCTCAAAATCTGCGGCGGCTCGCGTGTCCCACAAACGGTAATCATGAGCGAAGATTTCCTGCCGGTGTCTCGCGATGGAGACCGCACCATCTCGCGCTACCGCCAGATGGCGGAGCAACAATTTGGCGGGTGTCCAACGGGATTGGGTTTGGGGCAAGATCCTGTTTTCGCGTCGGTTGTAAAGGACTGGGTTGATATTTTTGAGCGTGCTCAATTGATATTGCGTCTCTCACCATCTCTTCGACAACGACACGGAGATTGAGCGTTTGGAAAAGAGGGCAAAACAATTCCTCGGATTGTGGGATTCACATAGCAGCGGCATGGCGCGCGGCGTCCGGTGAATCGCGCACCGGAAGGCTCGCGCCTTTCTGCCTCCAATTTCCCTGAATTAACTAGCTGATTTGCCGTTGCGCGGAAACGTCCTCATAGAACTCGGACGGTCGGACATCTTCTTTAGTTTCCGATCAACGCGGCGATTCGATCATCCATCGCCGCAGCGCGGACCGGCCATGCGTAGGTCTCGATGAAATGCGAGCTTAATTTACTGGCAACTGCCTGAAACCTCTCCGGCGTTCGCCAAATCGACGCGATAATTTCGACGGCCTGTGCAGACGTTTCGTACAGCAGTGTTTTGGCTTCGAAGATAGGCTGCATAAGACCGGGGTAAGCCATCGCGTTGGGGACGACCGGGCAGCAACCGTGCGAGATCGATTCGACAAACGACAGCCCAAAGAACTCGTGGTTGGCCGTGGACAGAAACACGTCGGCCTTCGAGAGAAGCTGATCGTAAGTAGTCCGCGGCACAAATCCCCAATCGGCTATTTGATCTGAATGCATGTCTTTAATTTGCTCAAACGCCTCGGGTTTTCTGTGGTACTGTTGACCCACAATAGAAATTGAAAAATTGACTGACTGAGTCTTTAACTCGTTTAGTACTTCCAGCAACAGGTCGGGCCCCTTGTCGTGCTCCCACCGCGCAGCCCACACGATCTTGATTGGATCAGCAGAAGCTCTCGACAAAATGCGCTGCGAGTCAACTTCGCCGCCAATTTCAATCCCCGGCGACTGAACCAACGATTTTGATCCAATCGCCTCGACGGACCACGTCGGCGGATAATCAGGAAGCAGTTTCAGCGTTGCGGTGATTCCGTCTAGCATTGAAGTGAGATTGAAAGCCGAATTGAACCAGACCTCGTCAGCGCACAGTGCTGAGGTGAGGTTGGTGAACGGGAAGTGGAGATCCGAACGTTTTGCGTGACGGTTGGGATACTCAAATTGGTTTTCGTGAAAATAAAGCACGACCGGCGGCAGATTCGGATACAGCCCCTTCAACGTAGCGAGGTCCAGCATGTCAGTGCAAACAACCGCATCCCAGCTTTGGCCGGTCTGTTTCAGTTCAGTAATCTGTTTTGCGAATTCGATTGGCGAGTGACGCATTCGCCACTTCCAATGGCGATCGGGAAGTGTCAGCGTGGTCCATTGATGGCGACTGTGGCGTCGCCAGCCTTCATCGAATTGCTTATGACTGCCTCCAAAGAAAGGTTGAAGAGACAAGATTTTGAGAGGCCGCGTCATGGGAGTTAGTTTATCCGAAAATAAGAAAGCAGACAGCTTTTGCAGCAACGCATAACGTTGCCGGCTACCAACCAAATTGATTCAAATCTCAACATGCTGCTATGAACGTCAACAGACATGGTGCGAACGGGGCAAAAGACGGGATATTCTTTACGGCGAGATGACTTTGTAGTTCTCTGCAAAGAATAAGCTTGACTTTTTACCTTATTGCGTTGGTTGGCATCTAACTCATACTCGATTGACCAATGTATATTCTATTTTACTCAGCGTTCGCTTCCTTATATGCGCTGCAGTCTTTGCTTGTCGCTGAAAAAAACTGTTTTCGAGGATGTTCGATAACGCCTCGAATCTGATTGCCGATGATGGAGATGGCGTGCTGAAGACAAAGTACCCTTAATCCTTCAAGGAATACTAACGTCAGCGACAAAAATTCAATTAAACTGCTTTTTCTGTCCTTTGACGCAAGATTCAGCGCCCGCTGCGACACCATTGGTTATCACTAACTTTTTATGACTGCGGATGACTGCATTTAACTCCATCCACATTGAAAAATGCCATAGATTTTTAGTAAGAGTCAGTTTCGCCTAGCGGTCAACATAGGCATCAAAACTTATGCATCCAAATCTCGAATCAGATAGGCGATCTGTTTTCGAGAAACACCCACCTTTAGAGGAATTCAATGAACACGAGACTAGCAACCATCGCGTTAGCAGCCATTCTTTTTTTGGCCCAAACAGTGAATGCTCAAATCACAGTTCCGCAACGTTTTGTACAAATCCGTTCAGTCAATCTCGCGACATCGGTTTTGGAACTGTACAACAGCGGCACTACCAGCCAGTCACTTGCCGGATGGAGATTTTGCACGCACGACGAAGATCAAGTTCGTCGTTACTCGGGAGCGTCGGGCTTGAACAATTTCACGCTTGCAAGTGAACAATCGTTGTATGTCCATTTCAACAACGATGCTGATCCTGCGAACCCGCAGGCGGTCAATATCAGCACGATTGGTGGCAATTTCGCGACTCCATTGGATGCATCGGGTGCCTATGGCGCACAAATTTACTTCCAGACTTCATTCGGCGTCGGAGCCAATATTGCTGACCATCTACAATTCAGTGTTGATGGCGTCGATAACACAACCGCAGATGATCGTAGTGACGAAGCAGAGGGCGAAGTTTGGGTCGACCAAAACGAATGGATTTCGATCAGCCTAGATACAGAAATGATACTCCTCAACGCGTCCGCATCAGACAGCGAAGTGAATTCACCATCGGACTACACGGTCGTTGAGCCGATGCCCCTAAACACGATAGGAGATCTTAACGGGGATGGAGCGGTAGATTTTACAGACATACCGCTGTTTATTGACGTGCTCATTTCCGGAGATTTTGTGCTGGAGGCAGATATCGATCAAAACGGGGAAGTTAATTTTGATGACATTCCTGCGTTCATTCAATTGCTGCAAATGTAGACTCTGTTCCGCAGTCACCAAAACGAAAAGCCGCGCTAAAGAGTGCGGCTTTTTTGTTTGCTGTTTCCCGTTTTAACCGAAGTAAAGACGACGCCCCCTAAAGCAACTTGGCCGCGCGAACTTCCGCCTACTGACCAATCAGAATTGCAATGAATGATGCAATATCTCCGAAGTCGACAACGGTGCTGCAATCGGTATCTGCTTCAGCTTGAAACGTACCGTTCTGCAAGACAACGATGAACGGAGCGATATCGTCAAAGTCGACATCTCCGTCGGTGTCTACATCGCCCTTGATCACCGACGCGGCGACCGTCGCACTTACATTGAGAACCGGTGGCGATGGTGGATCGAGAATGCTCCCCGCACCGCTGTAGGTTGCTTGAACATCAGCATCTGCAGGTGTTGCAATAATTCGAAGCAAGCTTCCACTATTGATTTGCGAAACGGCAAACGCTTCGCCCGCAGCGTCGAGTGAAAACAGAACCGTATCGACATCTCCCGTCGCCGACACGTTATACGTTCCGGTTCCAAGAGGGTGTAGCGTGCCGAACGCATTGCCGACGACCGCTGCCCCGGTGTTTGCTCCACCATTAGCCTGATCGGAAATGAAACGTGCTGAGTCAGTCAGCAGGACGTCACGCGTATCGGTGGCAAGAAAGTATTCCAAGCCGCCAGAGGCGCTAAAAAAAGCATTCGACTGAGTCAACTCTAAAGAGAGGCTATTGATCGACGAGATTTCACCGATCGAACTGGTGTCGAAGTCAACCAAAGAGTAAACGGTGAACGCGTCATCGTCGCCTTGGACGTTGAAAAATGCTGTATCAATCCCGTCGCCAAAAGCGTCAATCTCATCTTCCTCCACCTGAGCGGAAAATACGCCCGCAAGTGCAGCGGCGGTTTGGGGACCAGCATCGCCCACGACGTATGACACCTGAAATTGAGTCGATCCGTTAAGTGACGCGCCCTCTCCGTTGCTGCTGACGTTAACGACACCACTTTGAAAACCAAGCTCGGATGTGTCCAGCGTAAGAATAACGCTGACGCCACCACCTAACGCTGAATCTGTTCCAATAACGCCGCCGGAAACGCTGCCTGAACTCGTAACGACAAAGTCTAAATCGTCAGCACCTAGAGCCGTTTGGACCTCGGTGTCGTTGCTGATCACAAGCTCCACCATGGCGACCTCGTCTAGGGCAAGCTCTAAAGGAACTGCCCCCAGTTCGGCCAAAAGCGTGGCCGGAAGCTGGAAATCTTCCACCACCGGCAGGTGATCGCTGGCCGCTTCCAACGCGTTGAGAACCTGAGAAGTCGAAAACGAAGTTAACCCATTAATCGTGATGGAGTTGCCGTTGTTGATCCTCGTATTGAGCGTGGAACCGTTGTTGCCGAATGCACGCAAGGAATTGGCGATCGAAGCAACGCCGTTGCCGTCAAGTAACTCGTCGCTTTGCAAAATGAAGTCGAATCGGTCATCGATGCCACCGCCGACAAGCGCGCCGCTGCCACCGGATGGACTTTGCGTCAGCAGCGGAGCCAAATCGACACCGAAAGGGGTGTTGGTTACACCGGGGTCAAGAATGCTGAAATTGACTACCTCGCCATTGGGGAACAGCGGGTCCAACACACGTCCGTCCCCTGAAGCCGTCAAAATCTCTAACGCCGAAAGATTACCAAAGCTAGTTACAGACGATGAACTGAAGTTATCCGAGACGTTGAGGTCTCCGGCGACGATGACATTGCGGTTGCCAAGATTGTTGCTGTCGATGTAGTTGCGGATCTGATCGGCTTCGGTCTCACGCCCTGCCATGTCTTCATTAAAGTCACCGGCTTCGAAGTGTGCATTGAAGATGTACAAATCAGAATCGGAGCCGAAACCAACGGGCCTGAAATGATGCAGCAAGGTTTCTCTCGGTTGCGATATCAACCCGCCAGAAAGGTCTCCAAATGAATCTTCGGAAATCAACTCAACAGAGTCCGTCCGATAAATGACGCTTTGCCGAATCTCTCCTGCGTTGGGCGTGCCAAACCCACTGCTTGTGGTCGTATTGCCTACCTCAAAACCGCGTGCGTAGGTGATCCCTTGGCTTTGGTAAATTGCATTGACTCGATTGAGGAAATCCTGCGTCGTGGTGTCGGGCTGTTGTTGCTCCTGCAACAGGATGATGTCCGCCGGCCGAGCGATTCCGTTGACGATCTCTTCGCCGATCGCTTCGATGACAATGTCGGCTTCGTCGCGCACGGTTCGAACGTTCGAGTTCCCTGCCTCAGTTTCAAACGTGTTGGTGTTATAGGTCACGATCCGGAGTTGCCCTTGGGCCGATCCGGAGAATAGAAAACATGACCAGCAGATGATTGGTAGCAGAATGAAGTTGCGCATTTGAACCTTGTTGGATATCACGTTGAAGAAGCCAAGCAGGACCGTGGTATTCGGCGAGAAGTTCTGCCACAGACTGAGATTCCATTGTACCGTGTTCGGTGATTTCAGTGAATAAACTACCCCGGATTAGAGTTAAACTTCGTACAAATGAACGAGGGGAGCTTCCCTCCGGAGTGCAACGCTTACTTGAGAAATATTCTGGGATTAAGGCGGGCCCTCCCAAACATGCTCGCGCAGTGTTTACCCATGCCTCAGTTATCGCGTAATCATGCCGGCAATCAGCAAGTTACATTTGCTCTTTGAGGCGTGAGCATGACCCCCACTTTCCTCAGAGACCTTTTAAGGGGGCTATCACAGTTGAATTCGCTTGTGCTCAAAGTTTAGAGCTTCGTCGAGATTCAATTTTCGGTTTGCCGGTTCGCACTTAAAGCGTAACGTCGCAAGCGGTCGGGTATAAATACCAATTGATTAACGGTGGGGACCGGAGAGCTTGCGCTCTTTTGCTTTCATCGGAATCCTAATCCCAAATCAAATTCGCAATCGCTCTTGTAGCCCTAGCAGCTTCATCATCCACAGTGTTGATTACTGCTTTGTGCCTTGTGCATTTTTCCGTTGGGATGGCAGCCAGGACCGTCCGCGCTGTAGAACTGGTCCAACGCAACCTTCCATTGGTCCATATTCGCGACTTTTACAAACGCTGACCGCACCGCATCGTGCTCTGGATGAAGAATCGCGTACTTGATCCCAAACTTTCGCATCAATCGCCCCACACGATCTGGGCCGTAGAGCTCTTCGGCAAGGCGATAGTGCTCCAATAAAACTTCCTTCTGTTGGTGCAGCGTTGGCGGATCGGGAAGCGGCTTGCCAGCGGCCAAGGCGCGGGCTTGATTGAAGATCCACGGGTTGCCGATTGCCCCTCGGGCCACCGTGACGCCGTCCACGCCCGTTTGATCAATCATCGCCAAGCAGTCCGCAGCAGTGAACAGATCGCCGCTGCCCAGCAAAAGGTTGTCGCCAATATGTTGCTTGACCTCTTTCAAGAACTCCCATTTAGACGGACCAACGTAGCGCTGTTTCACGGTACGTCCGTGAACCGTAATCGCATCGACACCGATCGCAAACGCACCGTCGAGAATTTCAAAAAACTGATCGCGGCTCTCTTCGGTATCATCAATGCCGCGCCGCATTTTGACCGTCACAGGAATCTCTGACGGAACGTTGTCACGTGTCTTTTGGATGATCTCCAGCGCGACTGCAGGCTGGCTGAGATGGAAACCTCCTCGGCAACGTCCCAGTACTTTTTTGACCGGGCAGCCAAAGTTGATGTCGATGATGTGAAAACCAGCCTGAACCAGCTTCACTGCTCCGGCGGCGAACTGATCAGGTTCGGCCCCCATCAATTGTCCACCAACGGGTTCCTCCTCGTCAGAGATATGCAGAAAATGGCTGGTGCGTTTGCGCTCTTTAAGATTCACCAGAAATTCGTCCAGCATCACCTCGCAAATCGTGTAGGGCGCCCCAAGTCGTTTGGCGATCACGCGCATCGGCCAGTCGCTGTATCCGGACAGTGCCGCCTGAACGATCGGGAAGCCAATCTCCACATTGCCAATCTTCAAAGGCTTAAGCGGTTTGACTGCAGATGGAGTTTCTGTGCTAGGAGCGAGTGGGGTTTGATTGGTAGCGGCGGTATTCATGGTAGAAAAATTCTGTGCCGGCTCGATAAGTCACTTGCACAAGCTGATATGTTGAAAACGCGACGGTTCGGGTAAAGTGGAAGTCCGCCGCAGAATTAGATTTTAGATCCTCGGCCAGATTTAGGTAAGATCCTGTTTTTTGGTAATGATAAGTGATGGCAATCGCCATACCCAAGCCAAATTCGAACTCAAAACGTCCGCAGCATGAATCAACTGTTTACTCTTGCCATCGAAAACTGGCCCATCATCGTGGGGGCTTTGGTAGTGATTTCGGCTTTCTTGCTGTTGAGGATGTATTCGGAACCGCGTTGGTTGCCCTACGAACCTCGCAAGTCGTTAGTCACCAAATCTGAGCTGCGTTTTTACCGATCGCTTCAAAAAGCTGTGATGGACGATTGGGAAATTTTCGCTATGGTGCGAATCGCCGATCTGATCAAAGTTCAAAAGAACTCGACCAAGTACCGAAGCTGGCTGAACAAGATCCTCTCCAAACACATTGACTTCGTCTTATGCAATCCGGTGACGCTGGAAGTGGTCTGCGCAATTGAGCTGGACGATGTTTCTCATCAGCGTCCCGATCGGATTGAGCGTGACAAATTCGTCAATCGGGCTTTTGAGTCCGCCGGATTACCGCTATTGAGGATTCCAGTTGAAAAAGCTTACAAGGCTTCTGAGGTCAGAGATCTAATCGAAGCGGCAATCGGATAGGGCTTGGGATCCAAAGTGCGATAGGGTTTACTGCCCGGAGCTACGGAATGAGGAACTCGGGCAAGAGTGCCCAAGTTGCTCATCGTGTAGTGTTGCACCGCAGTCGCTACTTTGCAACTTCCTCGCCCAAGCAAATTGCGTCGCCTTCGTTGGTGACAAGCTTTACATCTGAGATTGAAATCGACAGCCCGCCTTCGGATTTGATGATTACAGGTGCTGTGACTGTCTTGAGTGTCTCCGCGTCACCGTAACAAGACAGCTTCACGGATACTTCCTGCCAAGTGCCGGGAGCACTTGCGGTGATCTTACCCATCGGCATCGCCAACATCGAACCGTCAGATCTTGCGATTGCAAGTTGAGCCTGTTTTCCGGAATACTCGTTGATGCGGTACCGCATGAATAGGGCCATGTCTCCGGTAGACTGACGCGAGAGGTCGACCGTAGGTCCAGAGATTCGAAATTCAGCCGGTCCAGTAAACTTTAAAGTCCGGATGTCTTCTTGAGCCGCATCGTCTTCTGAGATCACCGAAAGGTTTCCGTTAGAGGAATCCTGACGCGTCGTCTCAACAGCAACCGATTGACCACCATCGATCAAATTCATCGACCATGGCTCGACGACTTTTCCTGATTGAAAATAGCGTTCTACGTTAGTCGCCAGCGACTCGTCACCCGGATTTTCGGACAATTCGCCGATCATTGATTTATCTTGATAGGTCAAACCAAAACCAAACGGGTAAAGTGGGTCGTAGTCTTCATCCCCCACATTAAGCGGCGTTTGATTTGGCATCTTCGGCCAAGAATAGGAAAGCTTGCCTTTGAAGTCATGTTGAATCTCGCCGTCGGCACCACGCATGATGACATCGGCAATTCCGACGCCCTCAGATCCCGGCAACCAAGCGGCAACAAACGCATCGCAAGCGTTCAGCTCACGGTTGACCCACAGTGGTCGGCCCGAGATAAAGACGCCAATGACAGTCTTGCCGGCCGCCTTTAGTCGTTTCATTAATTGCAGATCAGAATCGTCGGTCGGGCTGTACGCCAGCGTCTCAACGTCGCCTTGGAACTCCGCGTACGGCTCTTCACCAAAAACCACGACGGCGACGTCATAGGGTTCGGTCGTTTCGCCATCGACCGAAAGGATCGCTTTGCCGCCAGCGGATTGGACCTGTGATTTAATTCCGTCATAGACAGAAGATCCGCCTGGGAAATCTTCTTTTGTGTTTCCGGTGCCCTGCCATGAGAGTGACCAGCCACCGGATTGCTTTCCAATGTTGTCGGCTCCGTCCCCGCAGACCAAAATCTTTGACGACGCGGCCAATGGTAACACTGCGTTATTGTTTTTCAGCAGCACCAGCGATTCACGTACGGCCTGCCTCGCGACGGCGCGATGTTCGGGCTTGCCAAGTTCAGCGAACTGGCCTGCGAACGGACGACTCGACGGCTTACCGGCTTCGAATAGTCCCGAACGAATTTTGACGCGCAGAATCCGCCTGACTGCATCATCAAGCCGATCCATATCCACCTCGCCCGCTTTTGCTTGTTTGAGCATTGTATCGAACAAGCCTTTCCAACTCCCGGCCGCCATATACATATCCAACCCAGCGTTGAGTACAGGCAACGCATCGTTGTTAGTACATCCTTTCACTTGACCATGGGCTTCCCAGTCACCGACGATAAATCCATCGAATCCCATGCGACCTTTGAGCACATCGGTCAACAGACCTTTGTGCCCATGAAGTTTCTTTCCTTGCCAGCTCGAAAAAGACGCCATCACGCACTGCACGCCGTGTTCAACGGCAACCGGATAAGGTGCCGCTTGTAAGTCACGCAGTTGCTCTTCGGACATCTTGTTGTCGCCTTGATCTTTACCGTTGTGAGTTCCGCCATCACCACAGAAGTGTTTCGCGGTCGCAATCAGATGAGCCCCTTTCAGAAAGTCACCATCGGCGGTCTTTCCTTGAATACCTTCGATCAATTTCCCGGTGTAGCTGACCGTGATTTCTGGAGACTCCGAATATCCTTCGTAGGTTCTTCCCCAGCGATCGTCACGCACGACGGCGACGGTCGGAGCGAACGTCCATTCCAATCCTGTGATGCGTGTTTCCAAAGCCGTGATGGCACCGATCTTACCGAGCAATTCTGGGTTGCGTGCACAGCCAAGACCGATGTTGTGTGGAAAGAAAGTTGCGCCGACAACATTGCTGTGCCCATGAACCGCATCCGTTCCCCACAACATTGGAATGAACGGACCGCCTTCAAGATCACACTGTTGTGTCGCCTCGTAAAATTCATCCGCCAATTTCAACCAAGCCTCTGGCTTCGAACGATTGTTGCCGCCCGGTGCGGAGTTACCGCCGTTTAGGATGGAACCTAATGGATACTTCTTGAGGTCCTCTGGTTTGATCGAACCGATATCAGCTTGAATGGTCTGGCCGACCTTCTGCCGCAATGTCATTTTCGATAATAGGTCATCGATACGTTTCTCCAGATCCGCATCGACTGCGATCGGACTGCTGGTCTGCGGCCAAAGCTCAGGATGGATGGTGGAATCGGCAACCTTGTCTGATTGCTCTAACACTTGAGTTTGAGCTTCCAGCTTCCGCGACGGCGAAAACATCAACACAGAAAACATCGCTAAACAAAAAGCAACCGGTGAAAAACAACGCATCAATTTATGGCTCCGAAAAGTGTTGGACGCCGCAAGCGTTCACTGGAACACTCAAAACGTCTTCGATAGGCCTGACGTAATTTGGACAGACAAAGCATCTAAAACCCTTGTGAAACGGGTTTCTTGTGTGAACAACTCTAAATGATCGACTTGAATTACACAACGATCTCACCGCAATAACTGGCAGTTTTTGGCCGAATCAAGTTCGCAAGCCGCTCGTTTGAATTGTCAGAATCCGACAACTGTTGAAGTTTGACGGTTAGAAAAACATTCCTACCAGATTTCGCCAGCATCATAGTTTCAAGTACATAGCGAAGGGCAATTCTTAATGGGTTGTTCCGATTGGGGGTGCAGAACGCACTACCATTCTCCGATGAAGCTGAATACCAACCGGTAGAACCACCCCCATGTGAGCAACTGTTAGATCTGTAATCCACTGACACTCACATCGGAAGCAACGTTCCAAGCTAATCGTTTGGTCGAACAGTAAGCAAGCGAATCTGGCGCTTACTGTTTTGCACAATTATTTGTCGGAGTGTAGAGATGCAATATCCTAAATATTCGTTCGAGGGCAACCAATTTAGCAGCGCTCCGGCTGAGGGCTATTCGGTGCTTCAGCACAACGCAAGCGTTGCCGGCGCAGAAATTAACAGCCTGTCGAAGGCAGTGCGGCCCGCCAACGATTCGCAAACGCCTTCCAAAGTAAAACAGCAAGGCCCCTTTGCCGGTGAGACCTACAATATTTCTGACCAGCCAGCGACCACGTGGCAATGGGGCTCACAGGCTGAGAGTTTAAAATCAGCGGTACCCTTTGAAACGCCACCGCGCGTTGAGCAACTTCCGGCAGGCGTTGAATCATTTGCGCCGCCGGTAGATCTTGGTCAGCTGCAACGAGTCGATCGTTCTCAGAACCAACAACAAATTACTTCGGACATCTATAAATCTCCGATCGACCGGCCGTATGTCGGCAAAGTGCGCCAGACGGATCCACTGGCAACCACCTCGCAATCTGACGAAGGCCTAAACAGTTCAACAGTCAATTCAACCTTGCCGCAGCGGGACGAAGTCACCGAGGTGAGAGAATTTTTGCCGCGAGTAAAGGCTGAAGAGCCTATGTTTGTTCAGCCATCGCCGCCCGAGCCAGCCACCGGCAAACAAGTGATCGTTCTACGTTCACAGTCGCCGCAAGAGTTGGCCGAAGCGCGAGCGAAAGAAGCCGAATTTAGAAAGCCTGACGCTCAATTACTGACACCTAACTTTGAATCGTACGTTGGTTCACCCGAGCTAGACACCTCGCACGAAGCGTACCGAGATCAAACGCAATGGAAAGCCTACGTGCCAGAACCGGAGCAGACTGAGCTTCCGCCGCCGGCGATATTCGAATCACTGCCGGAAGCTTCACCGCCGAAAATTTCGGTCCAAAATCCAGTGGTTGAATTTTCTCCACCTGCGCCAGTAAATTACGATTTTGAGCCTGCTCAGGAGATGGCTGCTTTACCTGAACCGCCACCGGCCCCGGCACCAAAAGCAAAAGATAACCTATTTCAGGCGCCTCCTTCCCCAGCTAACGCCAATCACGTCTTCAGTACTGCATCAGTTAAAGCGCAGGCGGCAGAAACTGCCTATCGCTTCGACCGATACGAAAAAAGCACCGATGTCGAGGCCAGCACGACGGCGATGACCGTTGCGCACACGACACCTGTCGCGGCGGCAGTTGAACCGGAGGCGACGTGGTTGAGTCCGTGGTGGATGTTGGTCTGTCTTGTTCCGTTTGCGATGTACCTGATGACTCGCAGAGACGGCGAAGTTGACCAATACTACGACGCTTGCGATGAAGTAGGCGAAGCTCCAAGACTTCCACCGGAGATGATCGAAAAGCCGGGGTATTCAAAGTCAGACGCAATCTACGGTGAAAAAGACGAATACTTCGCGTCCGAGCAACTGTACGCCAAAGGCTCGAAAGGCTCGAAAGGGTCGATCGCAGCCGCGCTTCCCATGGCCTGCCATTTAGAAGCAGCCGGGCATACGGGCGAGGACGTTGACGATTTTCTGCTGACCGAAACGGCAACAACGGACTCCGTCTCCGGTTTACACTTTGCCAATTCGAATTCAGCCGAAACCGACACCGAACTGGACGGTAGCGCTTCGCCCAATTTTCGATCGCCGCTTTTCGAAGTGAAAGAGGATGAAGATGAGGACGACATTCCAGACTGGCTTCAGTAAAGGTCGCTCGTAAACCTGTGGTGGACTTCGCCAAAGGTTTTGTACCTGCCGAGGACAGAGGGGATTCTGGCGAAGCAGAATGCCAACGATCACACAGTATGTCGGTTGACTTATTTCATTTTTAAGAAATCTGGCAGCCGAACGACTTTGCCGTTTGAGTCTACGGCCGCTACAGTCGTTTCGCCGCGTACGATCAATTCGTCGTTTAGAAATATCTCGTAGCAGTTGACAATTCTGACGCCTCTGGCACGCAAGACAGTCGTTCTCATCTTCAGCAAGTCGTCGTATTGAGCGCCCTTGAAGAATTCACACTTCAGGTCGGTGACCACCAGCATCACTCCGGCTGCCTCGATGTCCCGATACGATATTCCCGAACTGCGCACCAATTCGGTGCGTCCCATCTCGAAATAGTTGGCATAATTCGAATGATGCACTCGGCCTTGGGCATCCGTTTCGGTGTACCGCACGCGAAATTCAAGCTCGTGACTTTGGGGGATTTGTCCGCCTGCATTGACCGAAAGCATGGGAGTCCTTATCGTAATTCGTTGTAAAAGGTGGGTCGGATAATCCGGCGAACATAATCTAGAGATTTTTCATTGAACATGCGAGATTGCAATGAGCCAAGCTGACGATGCCGGTACTTCGATCGACCTGCCAACCGGGCGTGGCAGAGACTACCCTACGATTCGGCAATTTACGATCTTCCTTGAAAATAAAGTGGGATCGCTGCAAGCCTTTCTTCGCCGGTTTGTCAAAAGCGATGTTCGGATCCTAGCGCTCAGCATCGTGGATTCTACCGAATGCAGCATCTTGCGTTGCATTCTCAGCCATCCGGAGCAGGGCCGTGAGATTCTCGAAAGAGCCGGTCTGGCGATGATCGAAAGTGATCTTATCGCGTTGCAACTGCGGGACTGCACGCAACCCATGCTAGACATGTGTAGCGCTCTGTTGAGAGCCGAGGTGAACATCGTGCAGACCTATCCTCTGATGCTCAAATCAGAGAACTGCTTGACCGTCGCAGTAATGGTGGACAACATTGACCAAGCAATGGAAACACTTGCCAGCCACGATTTCAAACTGCTCAATGAAGACGATCTGTCGGAGCTATATTAACGATGCCTATTCCGGTCACCTGCCCCAAATGCCATACCCGATTCAAGGTCAGCGATAAATTCGCCGGTCAAAAAGGCCCCTGCCCTAAGTGCAAAGAAGTCATCCTTGTTCCAAAATTGGAGGACGAGGTCGTTATTTCGGCTCCCGTTGTCGGTCCCAAGGACGGCAAGGGACGCCAGATTCTTAAGCCGATCAAGCGACAAGAGAACAAGTTCTCGATGATTCAGCTTGTGGCGATGATCGGCTCGGTCGTCGCTTTTTTGATTGGCGCACTTTGTGTTCAGCTTTATGTCGAGGACAAGTCACAGCTGTCGATGTTTCTGATGGTGGTTCCGATGGCTGTACTGGCGCCTCTGGTCGCTTACGGTGCTTACAACATTCTAAAAGATCAGGAACTTGATCCGTTTGTCGGCCAAGAACTGTGGCTGCGGGTTTTGATCTGCGGCGCGATTTACGCTCTGTTGTGGGGTGGCATGCCACTGGCTAAATATGCCTTTGGTGATCGCTACGATACGGGGTCTTGGATTTTAGCATTGGGGGGAATGTTGGCCGCTGGTGGAGCCACAGGTATGCTCAGCTTCGATTTTGATTACACCATGGGACTGATGCATTACGGTCTGTTTTTAGGGCTGTGTTTGCTCGCGCGAGTTTTGGCGGGCATCGGTGTGTTCCCGGGCATGCTCGATCAGGCCGACAGACCCGCGGGCAATACGCGTGCAATGTTAGAAGCTGATTACCTCGACTCGTTGGTGGCCATGCTGGCCGATGGCTGGCTATTTTGCTGGCAGTGCGCCATGAGCCTAGTTTAGGATCGAGTCCTTTGAAGTGGGGTAAGCATTCTGTTTGTCGCTCTTCCATTGGTTAAGATTCCCAAGCTGGAAGCTTAAGCCAACTCAAGCACGCCCAACTCAAGCACGCCCAACTGAAGCACGCCCAACGAGTTGCTCATCGCAGTTGAGCACTTCCGAGCATTGCTGTCTTCAGCTGCGCGTCGATTGGTTTTTTTCCCAGCCAGATCCCCATCATGGCCTTTTTAAACGCCAGCCCGCCGACGGCGCCTTGCTGCTGATTGTTCTTGTAGACCACAACACCGCTGCTCGGCGTGTAGGCCAGCACAAAGACGTCGCCCATACTAATCGGGGCCGAAAAACAATCGCCAAACTTCTTCATTTCTGCTTCAATCGCTGATGTGTCACCGCCAGTGGACGCTTGAAACCCTTCTTTTAACGCGGCCAGCATTTTTGCCTTACTAACAAATCGAGACGTAATTTCAATGCGTACGGCCATCGGTTGATCAGACGCAAGAATCGCTGCGGAATCATTACTTTTCTCAGGCAGATACAGCGCACACTCATACAGCGAAAGCATCATTTTGCTGCGCGTGCCAAAACCGTTTCGCGCCACCGTCGTTTCCCCAATTTTCAGAGTCGCCGGTGCGCCGTCAAACGCTTGTACTAACTCTGGTTGAGCCAGCAAACCAACAAGAACGCTTAAAACGACCAGCACGAGTGAGGGCTTCATGATAACTCCACAATTTTTGAGCACAGATTTACAACGATGCTCGGGACGGTAGCAAAGACCACACCTTGGGTCAAGAAAAGTTAGCCGCTGCTATAAATCCCAAGCGACGAACAAGCCGCTTCCTTGCGGAGACCAAATGCAGCAATGGTGGCAGCAACGGGTGCTATCACCTGCAGCAGCAGTTCCTAAATCACCAATGCTTTGGCGACTGCATTTATCTAAAGTCCACCGTTTACGATTCGCTGGCCAAAGACGGGCTGACCGTGGCGATTGAGGACTCCAGAATCGAGAAAGTGGTTTTAGTGATCCACGGAGTAGGCGATCCGCCTCCCGGAGGAACTCTGAATCGGTTTGCGCGCGCTCTTGCACGAGACGAAAAACCACTGGTGGAGCGGCAGAGCACGGTGTGGCTTGGTGAAAAATCAACCGTCGCCCACCGCAATCGAACTTTTCCTACGCACATCCGCCAACTGTCAATCGACGGTAACCAATGTGAAATGGCAGAGGTCTTTTGGGGTGACCTATCGCAAGTGAAACGCGGCGTGTTGGGACTTGTTTACGGTCTGTTCCAGATTATTTTTGGCTTGCGATATGTCGCCTATGTCGCGGCCGATCAACCGGGAGTTGCCGCCAGAAATTTAAAACACTTGGGATTAATGAGCTCCCGAATCTTGCACGGGCCCGTTTTAGCCATCACAACATTTCTAGCAATGATCACCGCGGCTGCATTCGCCACAGATAACATTTGGCCGAATTCTTACAGGGACCCGTTGTGGACTGACGCGATGATGGGAGGAAGCGTTTTAATCGCACTTGGTGCCGCTACGATCGGCTTGCGTGTGACGCGATCGCGTGTAGTTGTCCGGTTCTGGTCTTGGTTGTGCATTGTCGCTCTCTGGTCTGCTTTTCTTATCGGAGCGAAGGCTTGGTTGATTGATCCTCTGTTTCCAGAAATCAACTGCGATCACTGCGCTCATCCCGGCATGATTTGGTTTTGCCGGGTGCTGGTCGTGTTGCTAGGTTTGATTTGGTTGGTCGAAAGTTTGGTTGTCGTCGCGATGGGCATTTGCTGGTTGGGGGCATGGAATCATCCGCGCGTCTTCAAACCAG
This sequence comes from uncultured Pirellulaceae bacterium, assembly GCA_938036435.1. GTDB lineage: Bacteria > Planctomycetota > Planctomycetia > Pirellulales > Pirellulaceae > Mariniblastus. The sequence continues at coordinate 33,762 of CALHPU010000003.1, forward strand.
CGATCAACCTGGGTTTCCTATTGCCGGCCCTGACAGTCGGTATTTGGGGACAGGCGTTACCGATGGCGTGGGTGCTGGCGCGGGAGGGAATATCAAAAACGAACCGCATTCCAGAATTTGTCGCGGTCTTCGACGAAGCCTTGCCATTGTTAGGAGTGCAGTTTTTGATGATGGTGATCATGGCGATCGGGGCGTGCGCCGTGGTGTTTCGTTATTTTCTATGGCGTGGCACAAACAACATTTCTAGCTATCTGAGTGGAAGTCGTCCGCCTCGCCTGATCGTTAACCCACTCCTGCAGTGGATGCTGGTGATCTGTACGACAACAGGCGTTTCAATGGTGCTTGCGCTGTGTTCGATGAATGTGCTGAAGATCGGCTACTTAGAAAATCCTTTTGGGATGGCTTTGGTTGAGGTAAACAAGTACGCGGTGATTCTGATGGTTCCATTAAGCGGTTTAGCAATCTTTTTGCTTCCTTATTTGCGACCGGGATTTGATATTCTGCTGGATGTCATTAACCACTTCTATTTTCGAGCAACCCAGCTCAAAGACGCGTTGGACGATGACGATGAATTCGATATACAAGAGACGACGTTTGCCTCCGGCAGCCTGTTCTTTAGTCGGCGAGACATGATTCATTGCCGCATTAAGAAGATTTTAGTTTACTATCGAGAGCGTCTTCGCCATCGTCCGGAACTGGTGATCGTCAGTCACAGCCAAGGAACCATGGTGGCGATTGAGATTCTCAACGATCCCGAAATGGCTTGGTTGAGCTCGTCTTTTTCGAAAACGTCGTTAGTGACAATGGGATCACCATTGACGTATTTGTATCAGCACTATTTCGGACATCTTTATCCATCCTTGAACGAGCCCTTTTGGGATGATATGCGTCAGCGCATTGACCGATGGGTCAATCTGTTTCGCATCGACGACTTTGTTGGGCAAGAAATCAACTTCCCCGTCCAGACACTGACCAAGACGCCGCAGTCGTGGATGGCGGATTTTGGAGCGTCGATCCCCAACAGTTCATCACACCCCTTGGGCTGTCATGGCCACACCAACTATTGGGACGACGAAGCGGCATTGAAGGTGCTGCGCAGCGAATTGTTTTCCAAACAATCCCCCCAAGCCATAAGAAAAGCCGCATAGGTTGCTCTTTCACGCTCGATGCCACCACTGCCAAACCATGATTGAGTCGCTGATAGGTTTGTCAGACTTATGTAACGTAACGCCTAAACGTCCGCTCTAGCAGTCAGATCAAATCTAATCGCTTAGATTCTCAAAGGTTCGGTCTAACCTGTGGAAGAAAACGAGTTTTCGGAAGAGTTTTTCTGGGGGCTCGACGCTAACGAAGTCGCCTCGGATGGCCGCTGTGTTTTCTTGGATCCAGCCAACACTTTCGCCGGGCTCCGATAAAGGCAAACTTTACTGCCTTGTCCTGAAAATTTGGGAAAACTGGCTTAAACATGCGCTTTGGCACAATTTTTTATCTGCTTTTCCGCCGAATCGGATCGCTTTGCAAAAACAGGGTTTTGCCGGGCAACGGTGGGCTTTTGTTCGCGTAAAGTCCGCATTGATGGGTGCTTAAGCTAATCTGCCTAAGGGGTTCCGCTGGCATTTTTGATAGCTAGAATCTTGTCCGACTGCCATGGAAATGCTCGGAGCGTTCGTGGCGTCTCGATGGGAAAATGAGGAGTTGGAATCACAGATGAGAGTGATTCAGCCAAGCATTCATTTTGGTTGGCCAACTCTTAGGTCAGGGATGACGAACCACAAGAGACTTGAAAACAGTATGAGACGGCAACACCTATCTGAACTTGCGCAATCGGCACCTGCCGTTTTGCCATCGCTGCTATTGTGCGACTTCGGAAACCTTGCTCGCGAGATCGAGCTTCTTGAAGACGCTGGAGTGACGGCGCTGCATCTGGACGTGATGGATGGAGTCTTCGTTCCCAATTTCACTTACGGCATGACCATTGTCCAAGCACTGCGTAAGCTGACAGATCTGCCGCTGGATGTGCACCTGATGATGGTGAATCCTGAAAAATACATCCAGCAGTTCTTTGATGCGGGTTCGGATATCATCACCATCCACGCCGAAGCAGTCGAAGACGCCCGGCCTGTCCTAGACCAGATCAAAGACCTTGGGGCGGGAGCCGGCATTGCCGTTAATCCTGACACGCCTGTTTCCAAGATCGTTCCTGCGTTGCCTCACGCCGACCTCGCGTTGGTGATGAGCGTCAACGCCGGCTTTGGTGGCCAGTCTTTTAACGAATCTGTTCTCGAAAAACTTGGTCAGATCCGGAAATCTCCCGGCGGCGAAGAGATCCTTTTAGAGATGGATGGCGGCATCAACTCGACCACAGTCCAGAAATGTACAGACGCTGGAGCTCAACTTTTGGTCGCCGGAAGTGCCGTCTTTAAACAAGACGACTATCGCGTCGCCATTGAGACCATGATGGAGGGCGTCAAATCATGATCCAAAACAAATCAAATCAAGGCGACCTGCAGATCGTGTTAGTTAAACCGGGCGCCACCGAATTCGATGCTCTGGGGCGAATTGTTGGCACCCTCGACGTTCCGTTAAGTGATTCTGGAATTGAGCAGGCTCAAAGCGTGGCCGCTGAATTGTCCAACCTTGAAATCACGGCCGTTTACAGCGGGCCTTGCTTGGCCGCACAACAGACGGCAGTTGAGATCACATCTGATTCGCGTGTGCGTCCTCGTGTGGATTCAAAATTAAAAAACGTCGACATGGGGTTGTGGCAAGGACGCGAGCTGGAAGAGCTAAAAGCGAACCAACCGCGTTTTGTTCGCCAATGGCAGGACAATCCGGAACAGGTTTGTCCTCCCGAGGGCGAGACGCTAGTAGACGCTCGTCCGCGCGTCGATGCGTTTCTCAAACGCATCAGTCGCAAACACAAATCCGGCGTCGTCGTTGTTGTCGTTGCCGATCCACTGGCCAGCGTGATCGCCGCGCGTATCGACATGCTTGATGGTGATGACGATCAACCGCCTAAAGACGGGTTAGTCTCTGAGGCCACATCTTCCAGCAAAAGTGCCGGTGATGGATTTGGCAAATTGCAATCTTTCAGCCTCTCTGCCGGATTTGCGCTGTAGTTCATCGTGGTGCCCCCAGTCCCACAGCGCTGGATGAATCTTGAAGTTGCACTAATACAAGCCCGAAGCGCGAGCGAGTGGATATTCGCGGACTTTACACTTCACTCGCTCGCGCTTCGGGCTCGTAATAGAATCGGCTACTTCGCCACCTTGCGAAGGTTCGTGAACGCAACGCGGAATTGTTTTTCACCGTGAGTCGGAAACTCGATCGTTGCCGTTTTCTTCTTCCCGGCACCTTCGAGAAACGTGACCACGCCGACGCCATAATCCATGTGTTCCACATCTAAACCAACCTCGAAAGAATCGGGGTCGATCCGAGATCCGGACCCCATCCAAGCATGTTTCTCTGCCAGCTGAGCCCCCGTCATCATATCGGCCATCGTCGGAAGCGGCTTGGCAGGCTTAACGGCTTTGCTCTTTTGCTTCGATGATGCCTTTGCTTCGTCAGCGTCTCGCATCTCCAGCAGTTCATCGGCCGATTCTTCGAAGAAATGGTCATCCGTGTTAGACCAATCTGTCATCCGAGAAAGGGAATTTTGCAAGTCTGCATCAGACATGCCATGGCGATTACGCGGTTCTACGACCTGCATTTCACTTCGCGGCAGTTCCATCAAAAACCGGCTGGCAATCGCCGGCCAATAGCTGCCTCGTCGGAATCGGTTCAAGCAACGTGACAACTGCAACTGTTTTTCGGCACGCGTGATCCCCACGAACAATAACCGGCGTTCCTCTTCAATCTGGTCATCATCGCCAGAGCTTCTTTCATGCGGCAGAATGCCCTCTTCCATACCGACCACATAAACACATGGAAACTCCAGCCCTTTGGCGGCATGCAACGTCATTAGCGTCACGAAATCAGCCGAAGCCTCCCAAGCATCTGTGTCGGAGACCAATGCGGTCTGTTCCAAATATTGCTCTAGACCGCCATCGTCGGGATGTTCTGAATCGAACTCTTGAGCAGCAACAACCAATTCGTCGACATTGTTGGCTCGTTCGAATCCTTCTTCGCTGCCGTCGTCAGTCAACCACGTGCGATAGCCCGTTCGATCAAGCACGCCTTTAATGATCGTTTCGACGTCGCTGGTCGCCATTTCAATCAGCTCATCAATCATCTGCACGAACGATTTAAGTTTAGCTGAGGGGCCAGCCTTGATGGTTTCGATATTGTCCACGTCACGTGCCGCAGCAAGCATGGGGATACCTTTGGCAAGCGCGTGGTTTCTCAATCGAGAGACGGTGACCTTACCAATCTTGCGCGATGGCACGTTGATGACACGCTCAAATGCCACGCCGTCTGCGTTGTTGTTGATCAGATGCAGATACGCGACAACGTCTTTGATCTCTTTGCGTTGATAGAACTCGTGCCCGTTGACGATTTGGTAAGGCACGCCGGAAGACTTCAGCGAGTGTTCGAGCGCTCGAGAAAGGTAATTGGTGCGGTACAGAATTGCGAAGTCGCTCGGGCGTCGCTCTCCCTTTTGAATCGCTAGAGCAATCGAATCGGCGATATCAACGGCCTCATCTTGCGGCGAGGGATAGGCAACCAAACGAACGGGATCGCCTTCTTCGTTTTCAGTGACCAAAGATTTTTTCTTGCGACGCGCATTATTGGTGATCAGCTGGTCGGCCACGCGCAAAATGGCTTTGGTCGATCGATAGTTCTCCTCCAGTCGCACCATCTCCACTTCGGGATAATCTTTCTCGAATTCGAGAATGTTGCGGATGTTCGCGCCTCGCCACCCGTAGATCGACTGGTCTGGATCCCCCGTCACGCTCAGATTCTGCACGTTATGGTTCAACAACCGAATGAGCTGATACTGAGCGATATTGGTATCCTGATATTCGTCGACCAACATGTATTGAAATCGATGGTCCATCGCCGACCGAAGTTCAGGATTTTGCCTCAACAGTTCCACCGTCAGCGACAACAGGTCATCGAAATCGACGCCATTGGACATCTGCAGAAGTTTTTGATATTCGGGAAAGACCTTGGAGACGATGTTGTCCATCGCTTTTCCCGGGCGTGGCTGAAAGTTCTCCGGAGTAATCGCCTTGTTCTTTACATCGCTGATCGCATTGGAAACAGCGCCGGGCGAGTAGTGTCGAAGATCGACTTCCGTGTTTTCAATCGCCTGTTTGACAACTTTTTGCGAGTCGCCCATGTCGTAAATGCTAAAATTCTCACGCAGACCGACCATCGGCGAGTGAACACGAAGCAAGCGAGAACAGAATCGGTGAAATGTTCCTGCCCACGTCAGATTGTCGGGTGCCAACACCGCCAGACGTTTTCGCATCTCGTCGGCCGCTTTGTTGGTGAATGTCAAAGCGAGAATTTGCTGTGAAGGAATCCCACTTTGGATCATGTACGCGATCCGATGCGTAATAACACGCGTTTTTCCGCTGCCCGGGCCGGCAATGATTAATAGGGGGCCGGTGATCTTTTGGACCGCAGATTGCTGAGCCGGGTTGAGCGGGTCTAGCAGTTGTTGGATGGTGTGCTGGGGCATGACGTCTGCTGGTTGAAGAACTTGAGTGCTAGCGAGGCTGAAGTTTTTTTCTGCCCGAACACCCAGCGTAGACATTTATGTTATATTGCTCGCCCAAACAGGCAAGGGTGTGAAGCTAGGGATTGGTTTTTCACTAGACTTCGCTTTCCAAAATCAAACCTACGCAGGCGATTGCGATATGTTTGGTAATTGGCCTGCGGAACAATCTACAAACGACATTAAACAGGGAGGGATTCCATGGCTCGCACACGTATTCCACTTAGCGCAGCAGAAGAAGAGACGCGTAACTTGCGCGAGAAGCTTGAACTGAGCACGGCAGAGATTGGCTTGACGGTTCGCACAACCAATTGCCTTGAGGAAAAAGGCATCTTTAGTGTTCGCGATTTGCTCAACACCACTCGGGCCGATTTGCTGAGCATTTCTAACTTTGGTGAAAAGACACTAGAAGAAGTCTACAAGTCTCTCGAAGACATCGGGTTCTATCGCCCCGGCCAAGAAGTAAAACCACGTTAGGATCACTCGATCAACGACGGTTCACTGGAGACAGTTGCCGGA
>CALHPU010000004.1 GCA_938036435.1 uncultured Pirellulaceae bacterium
GCCGGTGGACTAAATCGGCGTTGCGGACTAGGGCCTTTTGAAGAGTCAGCTGATGGCTGGCCGGTCAGATCGTGAGGGCCGATGGTGGTTTTGGACTCTGCTGACATGGAATCCCAACGACCCACCCTACATTGACCTTGATGTAGGGTGGGGCAAGCGACGTCGTCGCGCCCACCCACAAATTGCCTCCAGCTATTTTGTCTATCAAGGCGATCAATACACATCGATCATCAGCAAGAAAATGATCAGTGCCACCGCAATAATTGCTGTGGAATACGCTACGATCATGGCCAATGTCCATGCGGCAAATGGACGAGAACCATCACTGCGAATACGTGCAAAGTACTTTCGGTAGTGCCATGGGGCTCCCGCTGATGCGATTGCTCCGATGGCTACCATCATGACGCCAATTCCAGTCGCCAAGTTGGCATGCTGACTCTTGATTTCGATGCCCAACGTGGAGAGGATGAGTGCGAATCTGGCAAGGACAAAGCCGAACGCCATGAGCGCAAGACTGGTTCTCACCCACGCAAGCAGAGTGCGCTCGGCTGACATCTGCACGCGCGGATCACGTTCGGAAATTCCGAAACGTGCATTGGGCGGATCAGCTGACTGGTTTTTCTCGTGCGCCGCCATTTGGCAATCCGATCTCAAGGACGAAGACAATGAAGGTTGGCCATCGAAATACCGCTCATCATGGCACCGATGATCCCGACGTAACCTTGGTCGGTCCCACAAAGAAACAAGTTGTCGACATGGGTTGATCCGTCAAGTTTCTTCTCCGGGGCTCCGTATACGGCTCCGTTATCATGCCAAGTAAATCGTCGAATCGTCTTGGGAGTAAAAAGGTCTGTGTCAATCACGTACGGGCGAAAGTCTGGCGTGAACCGGACACTGGCCTCGACACTCTTGTCATACCATTTTAATTTGGCGCGAGCATAATCTTCGTCTGACATCTCGTTCCATCGCCGGAAATCGGCGATCGTCGTAATACGGACGATGCCGTCGGCCAGTTTACCTTCGTCGTCGGCGTAGACATAATTATTGGGTGAACAGATCACGCCGGTACGCGTGTCGCAAAAATCATCAGTTGGCGGATGCCAGTTGAATTTTTCTGAATCATTATAGAACACGATCGTGTCGTCATTTCCGATCTTTGAGGGCTCGCGATCCAGTACAGAGATTGACTCGATGAACGTCATCTCTCCTGCCTTGGATAAGTCCGGTTCGCTGACGTCGGAGCACAGTCGCATCGTCTCCAGTGAACCGGCAGATGACAGAATCCGCTTTCCCTCGATAACCTCGCCGTTATCGAGCTCGACCGCCGTCGCGTGTCCATTGTCAACGATGACTTTGCTGACGCCATGACGTAGTTTGAGTTCGCCGCCGAGGCTTCGGTACCGCTTGACCAGATTCTTCAGAATCAGCCGGACGCCTTTGTAGGGACGGGCAAAGCCTTCGAAGAAGATGCTGCGGAACATGATGCAGAACTGCCCCCATGCCATGTCGTGGCTGTCTGCGTTACCGTACCACATTAATGGGCACAAAATCATCTCGATCAAAAGCGGTTCCGAGATCGTTTCATCGAGAACTTTGCGACCTGACACTTCGAACGCCTCTTGATCTAAGTCGTCGTAGTCCACAATTTTCTCGATCAACGCCTCGAAGTTATCGACCTGGCCGGGAAAGGCGCGAGCCACCTCGCTCCGCAGAAGGTCAATGTCGTTGTCGAAACGCAGTTCGGCCGAAGGGAAGACAACCCTAGACCCGCGTTGTGGCGAGAGAGAAAAGTCTTCCCACTTGAAACGGAGCTGCCGAAGGATCCGCGCGAGCGGGCCTTTTTTAGCGCCTTTCTCAGTGAAATTGGTCACCGCGTGTAGACCCACGTCGTAGTCGCGCCCGTTCATTCGATAAAACGAATTAAGTCCGCCGATCGTGTAGTGCCGCTCAAGGATGCAGACTTTCTGATCGTAGTGGGCCAGTCGGATGCCTGCAGCAAGACCGGACATCCCTGCACCAATGATGATCGTGTCGTACATGCGTTGAATGCCAGAACGTTAACGTGTAGCCGATCTCGCAAGACATTGGAGAGTGCTCGCTCGAGGCATCCAAAGTCTTGTGATCTGCATCGGCGGGACTTTTACTTCAAATGGCGAGGGAGTCAGCCCGCTTTAGGCTACGGCGACCATTTTGGGCGTCAGGTAAGTAACGGTCGATGCCATCGATTCAAGCTGCACGTAATCTTCTTCCGGAACTTGCACTCGGTAGCGCTTACGTAGCTCCATGACGATGTCAAGAAAGTCCATGCTGTCGAGTTCCATCTGATCGCGAAAGGATTGATCGTCGTTCAAGTTCGACAGATCCTCATCGGGAGCGATGTCTGCAAGGATGTCGATGATTGCGGTTCTGATTTCTGCAGGGACCATGTTAAACTCCGTGTCTCTTTCTTTAACGCTCAACCGACGAAGCTCTTTCGAGCCTTTACGGGACCGACTAGGTCAATGGTTGAGCGGTCGCATTGTTTTGTGGTTTTCTGTACGCGAAATCGGCGAATTACGAACGACTTTTATACATGGGATTCGTCTGAAGCGAAACTCTACATTCGCTTAATCACGACCGCAGAATTTATCCCAAGCATTCCAAAGGAGTTATTAAAGACGTAGTTAACTCTGTCCAACTCCCGAGCTTCATTGATCACAAGTCCGTCTATGGCGCACTGCGGATCCAGTTCATCCACGTTAATGGAGGGATGGACCGTGTTATCGTCGAACGACGCTAGATTGCCCGCCAATTCTATGGCACCGGCCGCTCCCATCGTATGCCCGATGAAGCTTTTTGTGTTATTTATGAACGTATTATTACATTCGCCAAACACATCGCGCACCGCTTCGCATTCTAGCACGTCTCCCATGCCCGTTCCGGTGGCGTGAGTGCTGACAATGTCGATGTCTTCGGCATTGATGCAGGCACGGTCCAGCGCCATTCGGATGCACTGCGCCTGCCGGGTGGGGTTAGGCAGCACAAAATCTGTGGCATCGGTGTTCATCGCATAACCGACAATTTCGCCAATGATATTAGCCGATCGAGCTTTCGCGTCAGAAAGTCGTTCGAGCGTGTATAAGCACCCTCCCTCGGCAACCACGATTCCGTTTCTGTTGACATCAAATGGGCGAGATGCCTTTGTGGGGTCCTCGTGAGAGGCAAGTGCTCCTTGGCTGTTGAAGCCGGCGAAGATGCCAAAAGTATGAATGCTCTCCGAAACGCCACCGGCAATCGCAATGTCGCATTCCTTCAACCGCAACATTTGCAGGCCTTGAATCAGCCCCGCGTTACCGGCCGCACACGCCGCACCGATGGTGTAGTGCGGGCCAGTGATACTCATGTTCAACGCGATTTCGCCGGCCGGGTTGTTGGCGACGGTGCGTGGGTTGTGGTGGTGCGTCCACACGCTGGTGTCGTAATCGAATTTGCTGATCTCGTAGATTTCGCTTTCGGTTTCAACGTTGCCGTGTTCGGTGATGCCGACGTAGATCCCTACGCGGCTGGTATCGATGTTGTCCCAATCCAACCCCGAATTTGCGACGGCTTCTCTCGCACAATAGATCCCGACACTACCGGCACGCGTCCCACGACGGGCGTCCCGCCGAGACTGATGGCGCTTGACCTCGAAATCACAAATTCCAGCAACCGTTTTTCCAAAATAGCGAATTTCATAGTCTTGAATTCCGCTGCGGCCGTTGAGCAAACTATCACGAAACTCTTTAAGGCTATTTCCGTTAGGAGCGGTCAGACCAAGTCCCGTGATGACGATTCTTTGATCGTCGGGCAAATCTTCTGGTTTGGGAAACTGGGGCATGTAAGTCCTGTGAGGATGCCCTTGATGGGCGCGAAAGTTGCTGCTTAAATCCTGTCTCTTTGAGTCCTAGAAACTACCGATTAAACGACCGTTTTGCAACCGTCACAAACGTGAAGTTTACCTTCAAATCCGCAACCGCCGATGCTGGAAGACGTGAGAAATCTGCCTCGGAAGAAAATTCTGGTTGCTCCAATCGTCTGAAGCGGGCCGGTTCGACACATTCTTGGAAGCCCTATGCTAACAAGCGGCCCATAGGCACCGATTTGCTGCTGTTTCTTTTACCAGCGGATTTGAGAAAGTTGCGTGCCCAGCAACCGAATGTTTGGCGAAGCGGGTTCTGGTATGCGGCAATTTTGCCCCAGCCTCTACGCTTATGCCAAAAACGCACCTCATTAAGAGAAGCGTAGGCTGCGGAGGTCTGGGGCTGAAGTTCGCGTTGCCTACCGGCGGCGTCGACGTGCCATGCAACATGTGGCGCCGATCAAGCACAGGGATAGCGCTGTTGGCTCGGGAACCGATGTTGCCGGCGTCACTAGCGTCAACGTAAAGTCACCGGCTAAGTTGGCAGATTGAAAGTCGTTGAGACTTACGATCTCGATTGTATTGCTACCAACATTCAAAAGACTTGAAAAATCGTTGACGGTGAATCCCGGTGTGTAATTGATGATCGGTGCTGGGTTGTTAGGATCATCCGGCAGAGAAAGATCTGGGCCAGAGAAAATTGTACCAGTCGAATCGGAAGAAACCGTTAGTCTTGGTTGGTTATCGCTTCGAGGGCCGAAAGGAATGCCAAGATTAGTGGCTCCTGTATCGGTGAAGACTGTTTGGTTTGCTCCGTTGAACTGCGAGACATCAGTGCCTGTATTGAAAAGCGAGTTGTTGTTGACAAGGATTTCAATGCCCGCATCGATTAAGTCGAAGTTCGCTTCAAAAGCAATATTGGGGATGTCGGCGCTTGTTAAGATAAACGGCATCGTCGCTGCCGCGACTCCACCCGGGGCGGGATCAGGAGTTGTCTGCGTAAACGAGAAATCATCCATTTCAATGATTGTGTCAGCGTGAGTTGGTGTCAGTGAAGACGTAATCGCTAGTAAAACCGCGCAGGTGATAGTAAGTGCTTGACGAAATGAATACAGCATCGAAGAGTCCTTGATTATTGGGAAAAGTTTTTGAAGAAAGAGAGCAGAGGAGAAGTGGTGCTAGGGAAATGTAGCACTCTTTTCGATAGGCCCGGCTACGGATGAATGGAGTGACCATCCCTCTTGAAAAAATCCTCGCTAAAGAATTACTACAACCGCTACTAGATCTTCAGCCGGACCCAGAATAAGCCTCTCGAATATTAGACATTGGCGCAGTGTTAGACTGTTAACAATGAACAGCAACGACTTGGCAGGAATTTTGGCGACGATCCAAAAGTGTTGAGGCGACGAAAGATCGTTCTTGGCAATCCCAAAGATTTCGGGCCAAAAGATTGGGCTATGTTTTAGCCCCTTGTTAACCGCGAAAGTTGGACTGGGGATCAGACATTGTCAGTCGCTTGTCATTGCATATAGCGATTCTTTAAGCCTAAGCATCCCCTCCGCATTTCCAACTCGCGGAGAGTAACCAAAATCACGTTTGGCACGCGATATATCGAAGTAATGATTCTTGGCCAACTGAGAGGCCAGAAAACGCGTCATGCGCGGTTCGGAATCTTTGTTCATCAATTCGTGAATACTCTCTAGGGCGTAGCCCAATCGATACGCCCAGCGAAAGGAAATCGATTGCCGGACTCTCGACACCCCGGCAAGTTGAAGGATTTCATTGATCCACTCCCAGCAATTCACTGGATCGTCCTGCGATATGAAATAAGCTTGGCCGCACAGCGGCGAATTCTCTTCCAGCGCCTCGGCTGCCTGTATGTGTGCTTCGGCGGCGTTGTCCACGTAGATCGTGTCAATCAAGTTCGCCCCGTCGCCTACACGACGTAACTGTTTCTTTTTTGCCCGATCAATCAAACGCGGAACCAGATGCCGGTCCCCCGGCCCCCAAATCAAGTGAGGACGCAAGGCGCAGGTCAGCAAATCGAACTTGTCATTGGCATGTAAGACATTCTGCTCGGCCAGAGCTTTCGAATGAGGATAATGACACAACCACCGCTTGGGATAAGGAGCGGATTCATCAACATGCGTCTGGTGTTGGCCGTTGAATGTGACAGACGGGCTGCTGGTGTATACCAACCGCCGGACGCTGGTTTGGACGCAAGCATCTACAACATTGCGCGTCCCAACTGTGTTGGTTGTGTAGTACCGTTTCCAAGGGCCCCAAATTCCGGAAATGGCTGCGGTGTGAAAAACTATATCTTGTCCCGTGCAGGCGGATAGCACACTGTCGAAGTCCCGCACATCGCCATGGGCCATCTCAACGTTTAAGCCCGCCAGTCCTTCGTCTCGGCGACGGGTCATTGCGGTAACTTCGTAGTTCTGTTTGAGCAGATGCTTAACTAGGCATGACCCCAGAAATCCGTTCGCTCCTGTCACCAGTGCTTTCACAAATCTACCTTAAAAGACTTACACAATACGATTCTAAACCAATTAGCCTCATTCGTCACAATCGCTATCAACACAACGACTGTCCGGCTGAGTTGTTAGGGCAGAGAGAAAACTCTCTGCCTGTAAGATCAATCTGCCGATTTACCTTTACTGTGGCCGTTGCGGTCGGCCGAGCTACCGCTTTCACACAAGAAAATTGCACTAAGGGCGATGAAGCTAACGCTATAGGGTGCCCATCTTATCGCAGACAGTCGCGTCTCAGAACTGGGTCGGCGAAAAAATACGGAATCGGTAATATTCTTCCGGCAATTGCTAGATTACAATGAGGGGGGATGAGGCCGCTTTTGATCAAACTCGCACATCTTTAAGTGCCTTTTCATTGTTTGAGGTTCCTCTATGGGTAGAAAAGAAGGGTTTTGTGATTCTTGTCAGCAGAACAAGGATCATCGCCGTGTCGCCGGCATATGCTCGCTAATTAATCTTGTCTTGCTGGGAATTCCGAGCCTGTTTGGTGTAAGCACTTGGGCGTGCGTCCATTGTCGTTCTGTGCGAATTTTTCTTTTTCGCCAACGCGAGGTAAACAGGAAGATCAAGCCTAGTTCATTTCACAAGTCTTACCTGCCCACGCCACCGCCTAACGGAGGTTTAAAACCTCAGACGCCCCGGAAGGTGAAGTCGACTCGTTCACAACTTTACTCTGAAAAATATCGAGACGCGGTAGCGAAGCGTATTGTGTCGGGGATAACCTCGATCGCCGAAGTGAAGGCATCTTTGGATCTGCCGGACTCGGATGTGATGGATTGGATCAAGCAAAGCTTTCAAAGGAAGGAAGATCGTGTGGAGATGCTGCGCGATGTTTTGATGCGGTACCAAACAGATAACCCTGGATTCGACGCTGAAGAGGTGATGCGCGATATCAACCAGTCGCATCAATCTGAACAAAACTCGCGGACAAACCGACCCGTCGAGGATAGGCCCGTTCAATCAAGCGTCAGTGGGATCAATCCGTATATGGACTCGATTGTTCCTAACGAAGGCTAAGTTATTGGAATTATCGCGGGGGCGATAATCTGTTGAGTTGGGTGAGTTTACACCGCTTCCCATTTAGTTGTCGAGTGAGACAAGTTGTTGACCGACGCCCTCAAGAGCCTCCAGTGCGATCTCTAGATATTCGGGACTATGTTCTGCGAACAGTCCGTTGAAATGGGCCGCCGGATCTGAGAGCCATCTGCTGTAGCCGGTTGCAAACAGGTTGACGAATTCTTGATCACAATTCGAGAGGGCTCTCGTGAATTCTCGATCTAACAAGGGCAGTGATTGATCGGACACCTCGTTAGATGACGACAACGCCAACAAAGCGGCGTAGCGAACAAATTTTTCACGACTGTCAAGCATTCTTTGGGCCAAATCTAGGGCGACTGAGTTGAGCCTGCCCATGTGCGTTAGTGCCATCAGTGCCTTCGCCTTGATCAGGTCATCACGGTTTTCTACCAAGAAGATTAACTCCTCCACTATCTGTGGACTAACAATTTTACCTCTTTCGGCTGCTGCGATCGCGTGCAGGACGACGTCTCTGCCGCCCGAGCGAAACTTATTGACCAGCAATTCCGACCATCGAGACCGCATTGCGTCAGAATCGTCTTCTTTAGAATCAATTAGGCAATGCCGAAGGCCAATGATCTGCGAAGACACCTGCTTCGAACTTCCCAGCTCCAGCCATTGTTCCTGATTGTAGTTGGCTAATGGGGTTTGCGTGGCGGCAATGGAAAGGTCAAAAAACGAGTCATCGGTTTTCGAAAGAAATTTAAGTGACTTGTTCATTGGCCCGGTAATTTCCGTCGTCAGTTCATTCGCCCACGAGGGTGACTTCTCCTTTCGGATCCACGCGGCCATCGCTAGGGCGTACGCTGTTTTTTGAGCGCTAAGAAATGGTGACGGTAGAACCTCCCAAGCAGTCGAATCCCAGAACGCCCCAGACTGGTTCACCAAGTCGATTTGGCTACGCAAAATGCCTAAGCCTGTAGCGATCGCCGCGGCATCAACAATCTCGGGCAGGTGGGCTCCCGGAAAATCACTCTGAACCAACAAATCTACAATGACGAAATGAATCGCTGTCGCAACAGACAGCGGTTGGGTTCCGTCCCATTGGGTTGTCAATGTCATGGTGCGTGAGTCGGCATCATAAAATCCCGGCAAACTGCCGAGTCCCTCGCAGGAGCCACCGCCTCACCCGCCGCTGCCGCACTTCTCCAGTACCTGAGGTTGGATTACAGTTTTGAGTTGATCGACGTCGTGTTGAAGATGACTGCCGATTACACTTACGCTTTGATCGATCGAAAGGCCAGAGAGTAATTCATCTGACCGCAGTACGGGCAATCGCATCCGATCCGGGCCAACACAGTCAGCGATCCACTGAAAACAATATTCGACCTGAGCCTTTTCGTTGGGAGAAAGGTTGGGACGCGATTTGAAGAACATAGAAAACCTTACCGACTAGCATTTCTTGGCTAAAGGCAGCAGCATACAGAGAACCGCGGATATTTACATCCCAAGATTTTCGTCGATCGGTAACGCGAGAATTTGTTGCTTGGATGTGTTGAATCGTTAGTTTTGCTGTAATTCTCGTCAGATTACGTGTGGCAGGGAAATGCCCAGTGGTTCTGAGTCTCCGACAAAACGGTCTTGTTTTAACGCGAGCCCGACGTTTTCCCAGAGCTCTAATCAGATAAACCCGGGCTGTTTGCGCTCCGCAGCTATAATATAGGCGCCGTTGAAGGGGTGCCTATAGCATCCTCGCAGGTTTTTGCTATTCTGCGGTCTGACGTACTATCTTGATATTGGAGCATTCGCTATGAAAACCTTGACCACTTTCTTCATCGTCGCCTTGTCTTTTGGCGTCGTTGCTTCGGGCTCGAAATTATTCGCGCAAAACACCAAAGACGCTTCCGCGGTATCTGAATCGGATCAGCTTGATGTAACGATCTTGCAACTGCGAGAGCAGTTATCGAAGCTAGAAAACGAACGCGGCATGGCAACAGTGCCCAGCAGCGTTTCCAGTGGCGATACTGCTGAATCGTCTTCGTTGAGTTCGGTGCGGTCAGGCGATGACGTCTTTGGTAATTCGCAAACTGTTGACGTTGTACCAGCGCAACTGCCGGCGCAGGTTTACGCACCAGAGGCAGGACAGCATGAGATGTCCTATATCCAAACATTGCCGCAGCCAGCGACCCTTCCCAGTACCAGTTCGTGGATAGAGCAACCAATGTCTACGCCAATGGTGACGGTCCCGCCGGTATCTGAGCTGATTCCTTCGATAGTCCAACCCGCTTATGAGACTCCAGCAACCCTTTACAGTCAGCCGGCACCATTGGTTGAGCAACCCGTGATTGTTCAGCAAGCTCCGGCGTTCCAAACTCCACCGACGGTTATCGTCAATATCTATCAGCAAGCCCCCGCACCACAGGCAAGTTTTGTTCAGCCAATCTTGGCTCCGATTCATGGGGCGCCGATTCAGTTTGTTGCGCCTAGACGAGGATGCTGTTTGTTCGGCCGGCGATAGAAGTCAGCCAGTGCCAAACGGGTTTGTGCACGATCAAATGAAGGGGCGACCGTAAATTCGAAGAGACAAGAAAAGGTCCATCCGGGTTTGTCGTGGTTCGAGATCTTATAAGCATTTTGCATTTGCGATGGATGTAGTGGGATTTGCCAGAATTCCTTACGTCTGCCAAGCAAGAATTTTGGCGAACGTAGTTTAGCCTCCCTGGCCCAATCAGAATTCCAAAACAGAATTCGCTAACCGAATCCCCAAATGGAATAAAAAAGGCGTTCCGAAATTTTCGGAACGCCTTTTGTTATCGTTTTGGTTTTTATCGTCGAGAATTGTACACTGGCTAGACCGCCAGCAGTTCCTGAAGCTGAGCTTTTGGAAGGGCTCCAACTTTGCGATTGATAACTTCGCCACCTTGGAAGACCAAGATTGTTGGTACGGCAGAGACGCCGTATTTCATTGCCAATTCCATGTTCTCGGACACATTGCACTTACCGATTTTGGCACTACTGCCCATTTCGTCGGAAAGTTCGTCAATGACCGGACTCAGTTCACGGCAAGGCGGTCAGCCATCTGCCCAGAAGTCAACGAGAACAGGCGTTTCTGCTCCTAGGACTTCCGCTTCGAAGTTGTCTTCGTCAAATTCTGCTGCCACGTGATTTCTCCATGAGGGCAAAGTAATACGAGAGAGGTGTGGAACCGCGAGTTAAGGACTCAAGATGAACGAGTTTCTCCCATTGACCGATGCGGGTTCCAGTCCATTCTATTTTCGACATTCTATCCCCAGTAGAATCAGGTCAACCAGAAAGAAGAGGTCTTTTGGCGGCAAAAAGTTGATTTTGCAACATTTCTTTGGCCCGCACAGCAACTTAAACCGGCATAAACATTCGGAATCTGGTACTGGACAATGATGCTGGACCATTGTCTCAGCCCGATTACGAATTTGATCGCAACATCATTTTCAAATGAAAATATTCGCGTGAGGCAGGTTTGCAACTTTTCAACCTGCCAGGGCGATAGATCTGACAGGTTAAAAAACCTGCCCCACTAACTTAACTGATGCACAACGCCATCGCCGAAGATCTCCATATTGGCTAAACCGACGTTGGGCTAAACCGACGTTGCAACCGGTGATTCGAGATAGGCGTTGCAGGCCTCCGCGGCGCCGCGTCCTTCGCCAATGGCCCACACGACCAGACTTTGGCCTCGGCGGCAATCACCGGCAGCGAAGACACCTGGCACACTGGTCAAATAGTCGCTCTCGTCGGCCACCATGTTCGAGCGTCCATCAATCTCGATCCCAAACGCTTCAGAGATCGGAGCTTCTGGTCCCAAGAAGCCAAGTGCCAAGAAAATCAGATCCGCTTCGATGATCTTTTCGGTTCCGGCGACGTGAGAAAATGGAGCGACGCCCGGACGAGGCTTCGACCAATCGACCTGCATCGTTTTCAAGCCTTTCAAATTCCAATCCTTATCGGCGATGAATTCGACTGTTTCGACGGCAAACTTGCGAGGGTCTTGGCCGAATTTTGCTTTGGCTTCTGCATGACCATAGTCGGTGCGGAAAACGACTGGCCACTGAGGCCATGGATTTGAATCGGACCGCTCATCGGGTGGGCGATCGACAATTTCTAAATTCACAACGCTTTGACAACCTTGGCGAAGGGCCGTTCCAATACAGTCGGTTCCCGTATCTCCACCACCAATGACGACGACTTTCTTGCCTTTGGCGTCGATTGGTTCATTGGATTTCGATAGAAGGTACTGCGTCGAACCGTGAAGGTACTCCATCGCAAAATGAATACCGTCCATCGATCGTCCAGGTATTTTCAGATCGCGTGGTTGTGTTGCACCAACGCATAGAATGACTGCATCGAAATCTGACTTCAATTGATCTGCGGTTACATCAACACCGACGTTGACGCCCGTCTTGAAATCGATGCCTTCTTCGGCAAGCAAATCCAAGCGCCGCTGCACGACATTTTTGTCCAGCTTCATGTTTGGAATGCCATACATCAGCAATCCACCGATGCGATCGTGTCGTTCGAATACGGTTACCTTATGCCCGGCTTGGTTCAGTTGGTCGGCCGCAGCCAATCCGGCAGGGCCAGAACCGACAATGGCGACAGTTTTGCCAGAGCGTTTGTTAACTTCGCGAGGCACGATCCAGCCATTATCAAAGCCACGATCAACGATCGAGCGTTCGATGTTTTTGATGGTTACCGCCGGTTCGTTGATTCCCAGAACGCATGAACCTTCACAAGGAGCCGGGCAAACACGGCCAGTAAACTCAGGGAAATTGTTGGTGTGGTGCAGACGGTCCAGCGCCTCCTTCCATTTACCCTGATAAACCAAGTGATTCCATTCAGGAATCAGGTTGTTGATCGGGCAGCCAGCAGCCGAACGACCAATTAACTCTCCTGTATGACAAAATGGAACTCCACAGTCCATGCACCGAGCACCTTGCTTCTGTAGCGGCTCGTCAGTCAATTCGACCAAAAACTCTTTCCAGTCGCCAATGCGTTCTTGTGGATCGCGCTTACCTTCGTTCTCGCGATCGAACTCCATAAATCCAGTTGGCTTACCCATATTTCATCACTCTAATTTCTTGGTCTGTGTTCAATGGTTGTCTTGCGGCTCGATTGGACGAGCATGAAACGCGGAAGCTAGGCCTTTGCGGCCGCCTCGGCACGCTGACGCAGAATCTCCCGATACTTGATCGGAATAATCTTGCGGAAACGGGGGAACTCCTCCCCCCAATTTTCGAGGATCGCGGCGCCGACTTTACTGCCGGTGTACTCGACGTGACGGCTGATCATGCCACGCAGTTCGGAGATGTCTTCTGCGTTTTCCATCGCTTCGATATCAATCATCTCCATGTTGATATCCGGTTCGATGTTGTTGTCTGGGTCGTACAGATACGCGACGCCACCAGACATGCCGGCCGCGAAGTTTCGTCCGATCTTGCCTAGTACCACTACTCGGCCACCAGTCATGTATTCGCAACCGTGATCGCCGATGCCCTCGATGACCGTCCAAGCCCCCGAGTTTCGAACGGCAAATCGTTCCGCGGCAACCCCGCTGAAGTAGGCTTCGCCGGCGGTCGCTCCGTAAAGTGCAACGTTGCCAATCAAGATGTTTTCGTTTGACTCAAACGTGGCCGTTTTGGGCGGATAGATGATCAGCTTACCACCGGAGAGGCCTTTGCCGCAGTAATCGTTGGCATCTCCTTCGACGCGAATCTTGACGCCCGGAGCCATAAAAGCACCGACGCTCTGGCCAGCCGAACCGGTCAAATTAATTTCGATGGTGTCTTCAGGAAGTCCCTCCTCGCCGTGCGCTTTGGAAACGTAGTGGCTAAGAATGGTGCCAACCGAACGGTCGGTGTTGACGACTTTGGACTCGATGGTCACTTTCTCTTTGTTGGTCAACGCCGCTTCGGCTTTCTTGACGAGTGTTCGATCAAGAACCTCTTCAAGTGCGTGGTCTTGATCGATCGTGCAGTAGACTTCAGTGTCTTCGTAGTATCCGACCGCTGGCGCGAGAAGTTTCTCGAGGTTGATGCCCTGAGCCTTCCAGTGTTCTACAGCATCGTCCACGTGCAATGATTCAACTTGTCCAACCATTTCATTGATCGAGCGGAAACCCAAACTGGCCATGATTTCGCGTGCTTCTTCGGCAACCATGAACAGGTAATTGACCACGTGCTCGGGCTTGCCTTTGAATTTCTTCCGCAGCTCTTTGTCCTGAGTCGCGATGCCGACCGGGCAAGTGTTCAAATGACACTTCCGCATCATGATACAGCCAAGCGTAATCAAAGGAGCGGTTGCGAAACCGTATTCTTCAGCGCCGAGCAATGTTGCGATCACGACGTCTCGGCCAGTCTTCAATTGGCCGTCGGTCTGCAATCGGACACGACTGCGGAGGTCGCTCATGACTAACGTTTGGTGGGTTTCAGCGATTCCCAACTCCCACGGCATACCGGCGTGCTTAATTGATGTCAGCGGAGAGGCACCCGTGCCGCCGCCGGTTCCTGAAATCAAAATATTGTCCGCGTGCGCTTTGGCGACGCCTGCTGCGATCGTGCCAACGCCGACCTCTGATACCAGTTTGACACTGATGCGAGCGGTTGGGTTAGCGTTTTTGAGATCGTAAATCAGTTGAGCCAGATCTTCGATCGAGTAGATGTCGTGGTGCGGCGGAGGGCTGATCAACGTCACACCGGGAGTCGAACGACGCGTAGCTGCGATCTTTTCGTCGACCTTGTGTCCCGGCAGCTCACCACCCTCACCCGGCTTAGCACCTTGAGCCATCTTGATCTGGATCTCGTCGGCATTGGCCAAGTAATAGGCCGTTACGCCGAAACGTCCGGAGGCAACTTGCTTAATCGCCGAGCGACGTGAGTCACCGTTAGGGCTCGGCTGGAACCGAGCGACATCTTCACCGCCCTCGCCTGTGTTGCTCTTACCGCCCAAGCGGTTCATTGCAATCGCCATCGTCTCATGTGATTCAGCAGAGATAGATCCGAAGCTCATCGCGCCGGTACAGAACCGCTTAACGATCTCCTTGGCCGGTTCGACTTCATCGATATCGATAGCGGCGCGCTTGCTAAAATCGAATTGCAACAAACCTCGCAGATGACATTCTTTCATCGCCTGTTCGTTGATCGCTTTTGCGAAATCTTTGTAGGCGTTCACATCACCGGAGCGAGCTGCTTGCTGGAGCTTTGCGATATTCAGCGGCGTCCAAGCGTGTTTTTCACCTTCACTGCGCCAGTGAACGGTGCCTGCTGTTTCAAGTTCGACAATCGGTAAAGCCTGGGAAGTCTTGCTGTAACCAAGATCGTGGCGGCGGATGGCTTCTTTGGCCAGCACCTCAAAACCAACGCCTTCGATGCGGCTGGCCGTTCCAGGGAACGCTTTGTTGATAACGTCGGAGTTCAGCCCAACGGCTTCAAAGATGCGAGCCCCTTTATAGCTGGCCAGCGTAGAGATTCCCATTTTTGCCAACACCTTCAACATGCCCTTCATCACACCTTTGCGGTACGACTTAATGCACTTTTCAGGCGTCAGATCAGAATCGGGATTATTGGTGTGGTGATCGATGATGGCTTCAAGGCCAAGGTACGGATGAATCGCATCAGCACCGAAACCGGTCAGCAAGCAGTGGTGGTGGACTTCGCGCGCTTCGCCCGTTTCCACAACGATGCCGATACGCGTGCGCGACTCCTTCTCGATCAAGTGATGGTGGACGGCGCTCGTCGCGATCAATGCAGACAAAGGAACGCGGTCAGGCCCTACGGCCCGGTCGCTCAAAACTATCAAGGCATTACCGGCCTCGATGGCTTGTTCGGCTTCGCTGCAAATGCGTTCTATCGCGGCAGCGAAACCCGATTCGCCTTCGCTTCGATCAAACGTGATGTCGATCAGCTGAGATTTCCAGCCGCGATGGTCGAGATCCTTGATGGACGCCATCTCTGCGAAATCAAGAATGGGGTTGTGCAGCAGCAGGCGATTGCATTGACTCTCTGTCGTATCGAGCAAGTTACCTTCAGGGCCGATAAAACATTCGACCGACATGACAATCTCTTCGCGAATCGAATCGATCGGCGGGTTGGTGACCTGAGCAAACAGCTGCTTGAAATAGTCGTACAGCAAACGGGGTTTGTCGCTGAGACAGGCCAATGCCATGTCGTCACCCATTGAGCCGATCGGGTCCTTTTCGACCTTGATCAGGGGCAGCAACATGAAGTCCATGGTCTCGTTGGAGTAACCGAAGGCTCGCATTTGAGCGATGCGGTCCTCGCGTGACATGAACGAAGCAGGATCTCGGTTGGGCAATTCGCCCAAGGTCATGCGCTGGTTTGACAGCCACTGCTCGTAGGGACGACGGTTAGCGATTTCGTCTTTCAGTTCGCCGTCGGCAACGATGCGACCGTTCTCAAAATCGACCAAGAACATTTTGCCTGGCTCGAGACGACCCTTTTTGACGATTTTGGCCGGATCAATTTCCAGCACGCCAACTTCACTAGCCATGATGACGCGATTGTCATCGGTGACGTAGTAGCGACTTGGACGCAAACCGTTGCGGTCCAATACCGCGCCAATGATGGTGCCGTCGGTAAATGAAATTGAGGCTGGGCCATCCCAAGGTTCTTGCAAGCAAGCGTGGTACTCGTAGAACGCGTGTTTGTTACGAGGGATGCTTTTGTGATTCCGCCATGCTTCGGGGATCATCATCATGACAACCTCCGGCAACTCGCGGCCCGCCATCATCAACAATTCCAACGCACAATCTAATTCGCCGGAGTCACTGCAGCCTTCCTCGATCGTCGGCATTGCTTTCTTCAGGTCATCGCCGAGGACGGAGGACTCCATCAGGCCCTGACGAGCTGTAATCCAGTTGCGGTTACCTCGGAGCGTATTGATTTCACCGTTGTGAGCCATCCAGCGGAGCGGTTGGGCGCGAGACCAAGCCGGTAGCGTGTTGGTGGAGAAGCGCGAATGCACCATCGCGAGGTGGCTAGTGAAGTCTTCGCAACGGAGATCGTCAAAGTATTGCGGAACCTGAGCCGTCGAAAGCATTCCTTTGTAAACGAGAATGCGAGAGGACAGCGAGCAAGCGTAGAACTCTTCGTTGACGCCGCCGAATTTTGCGTTGACTTTCTTTGTGGTCATCTTGCGGATCACGTACAGCTTCCGCTCGAATTCGTCTTGGCTAACGCCATCGCCCGGCCCCACGAATGCTTGGCAGATCTCAGGTTCTGAGCGCAAGGCGGTCGCACCAATGTTGGCTCGTTTTGCATCGACAGGGACATCACGCCAACCGATGAAGCGTTGGCCATTATCGGCACAAGTGTCCTCGAACGCTTTTTTGGCGAATTCTGTGGTGGGTCCGTCTTTTGAAAAGAAGATGTTTCCGACCGCGAAGAAAGTGTCCTGCAGGTCGAAATCATTTTCCTTAGCGATACGTTGCATAAAATCAACAGGCATCGCCACGAGAATCCCCGCGCCGTCGCCAGTTTCTTGCTCACATCCGCAGGCTCCGCGGTGTTCCATTCGAGCTAGGATATCGCAGGCGTCCGAAACGATCGCGCGGGAGGCTTTGCCTTCGATTTGGGCAACGAAGCCCACGCCGCAGCTGTCGTGCTCGTGCTCGCTAGAGTAGAGCGTATTTGAATTATCAAAGTTTGGATTGAAGTTTGCCAAGTGATTCGACCCTTAATGTAAATTTCTCTGCAGCCGTGTTAGTGATTTTCCGCTGCGATCCGATCCCTCAAACGCAATTTCTGCGACGAGCCCTATATTAAAGTCTGTTTGGCGAGAAAGATCAAACAGCAAGAAACCTTCTATGTGGTTTCAGGCCCCGTTAGGGTGCGTTATGGTAAGGGTTGTGGAATCTTTCTCGTCCAAAAGTTCCGGCTTGTAAGGATTGGGCTGCCTTTTAGGAGCTTGGTTGCTCTTTCCTGATCCGCGTCGCCGCACCCATTATAGCAGATCATCGATAGGTTTGAAACGAAATAGCGCTGCTACGAATTAGCGCAGACAGTTGATGCTTGGGCGTCCAATATCACCAAGCGTCTAAGCGTTGGACGGGCTTGTAGGAGCCCAATCCGGGTGTGGACAAACACCTCTGGGAACTGCCCCGCGCGGTTGACGGATTTGATTTAAGTCAGGTTCTCCTAAGACGAATTTGTGTCAAAGCTAACAGTCCAACTTACGGGGACGCCAGAGAGAAAGTTAAACGGCTCGTTTCAAGTGTTTCATCCAATTGCATTTGTTGCCTATCCAAGCTTTCCTATCGCGTCTTTCCTATCGCGGCCTTGTTTGTAGCGATTGGTTGATCTTCAAGACCGAACACGAGTTCGAACAGTTCAACAGATAATTCAGGAAGACTGCGATGTCTTTGGTGATTGCGTGAATCAATAAAGGGACTGCACCATTGCTGGCAAGTAGACCAAATGCAATGCTTTGGACGATTTTACAGCACTTTAGACTTTCGTTTTCGTTATCATTTTGTTGAGGAGTCTTTTAGCAGTCTTTGAGGTCCGTTTTATGAAGTGCCCTTTTTGTCAGAATGACAACGACAAAGTTGTCGACTCGCGCAGTGGTGAGGATGGTTACGCGATACGTCGTCGGCGTGTTTGCCAAAGTTGCGACAAGCGGTTCACTACCTTCGAGCGAGTCGCGGAATTAGATTTGCCGGTCATCAAAAAGGACGGCACACGCGAACCGTTTTCGCCAGCGAAGATTCGCCAAGGTCTTGAGCGTGCGTGTTGGAAACGGCCGATCGCAACAGATGACGTTGAAAGTGCAATCACCGATACGATCCAAAGAGCATACGATCACAAGAGCTCCGAGATCGACAGCCAGTTGATCGGCGAGTGGTTGATGGAAAGGCTTAGTAGGCTGGATGATGTTGCCTACATTCGTTTCGCCAGTGTTTATCGTCAGTTCAAAGACTTGAATGAGTTTATCGAAGAAGTCCAGCCGATCTTAAATCGCACTGGTGTTGGCGGACGCGGCGAGCGATTGCCAAAGTAGTCTCGCGATGATCCTACGGTGGTGAATCTGGAAAGGACTAGTGCGAGCGTTCAAGAATGAATTGGGCAAGTTTTATGAGCGACTGTGCCGCTTCGTTATGAGGCAAAGATTTCGCAAATGCCTCCGCCCGAGACGCATGCTGTTGAGCGACTTGCCGAGCGTAATCAATCGATCCGGTTGAATTAAGCAGCTTTACCGCGTGATCGACATCTGACCCGGCGTTGAGAACGGCTAGGAACTGCGAACGCTGATCATTAGTAAGGGTCTTCAGGCAGTGGATGATGGGCAAAGTGGCTTTTGCATTGAATAGATCGGTACCAAGCGTTTTGCCGACATCCTCTGCGGTCCCGACTAGATCAAGGACGTCATCGATAATCTGAAAAGCAATACCCAGATCGCGGCCGTAGCTCTCGAATGCATCGATTTGTGACGCATTACCGCCGACCAACATTGCCCCGATGCCACATGCAGCAGCACAGAGTTCTGCCGTCTTTTGCGTTACGATCTCGAAATAGACGCTCTCGTCGATCTCAAACTTGCCTGCGTGAAAATTCTGTTTCATCTCGCCAGCGCAAACTAGATTGCTCGCCGCGGCCAATTTTCCCAATGCCGCGGCCGAGCCGCTTTTGCTGCCGACGTGAAATGCATGGGTGAACAAGTAATCGCCCAGCAAGACGCTGACGCGGTTGCCCCATTTTGCATTGGCTGTTGGTTGATGACGTCGGAGGTCGGCTTTGTCCAAAACGTCATCATGGATAAGCGTGGCGGTGTGAATCATTTCGATTGCCGCACCCATCAAATGCAGCTCGCGGTCGGCACACGTTTGCGGTTTCGCAATTGCCATCCCAGACAGCAGCAGCAATACCGGCCGCATGCGTTTGCCGCCAACCAGCCAGCTGTGCTCGAGCAACTGGTCAACGAACGGCGTGTCGCTGCTGAGTTCGGTTTGAAGGATCGTTTCGACCGACGCAAGTGGTTCGGCCACAGGCGCGTACAACTTTGCCAGCTTTTGCCGCGCCGCTGAACCTTGGTTGGATCGGGCACTCCGGTCAGCTGGAAGTTGGTTTTCTTTTGGTTGGATATCGCCGCTAACTATTTGGCTCACAGTGTTTCCCGGAGTAGGTTCACGCCTTATGGCGTTGAAAATGACCGCTTTTGCCACCCGATTTCTCAATCAGGCAAACATCTGTGATCGTCATTTCTTTATCGATGCTCTTGCACATGTCGTAGACCACCAAGCATGAGGTACTAACCGCAGTTAATGCCTCCATCTCAACACCCGTTCGATCGGTCGCCGTTACAGCAGCCTCTACACGCAATTCTGTATCGGATTTGAACGCCAAAGCGATATCAACGGAGGTAATTCTCAGAGGATGGCATAATGGGATTAGATCCGGTGTGCGTTTTGTGGCCATAATGCCCGCAACACGCGCGATTTCGAGAACGTTTCCCTTTTTGATCCCGTTTTCCCTGATTTTATCCGCTGTTATTGCCTTCATCACCACAATTCCTGCGGCTCTCGCGGACCGGGCCGTTTCTGGCTTTCCACCAACATTGACCATCTGCGACTCGCCCTGTGGGTTTAAGTGGGTGAATTCGCTCACGTGGATCTCCAAAGGTTCATCGCCTGCGTTGTTAACGGAAGACACGTATACGTTAACCAATCGCCGAGGATTTCGTTAGGTAGGATCTTGGGTGTGACAAAATGTCTCTTGTCAGTCGTTCATCAATTCGGGCGGCAAAGGAGGTGTTCGGCGCGGTCAAGGGGGAACGTTCGTGAGCCTTTTTAGGCAAGGGTTTTCATTGATCTGCTGATTTTTTGGGATGCTGTTAATTTTTTTTGTTACAAGAAGCCTTATCCAAGGGCAAATCAGCTTTGGAATTCAAGTCCAGCTAGGTAGACTTCTTTATTAGAGAACACAGACCTTTTGGAGGATTTTCGCGAGAATTTCTTTCCGTTTGGCTTCAACCACATTCCTCCCTACATCCAGAAAGATTTAGATGAATTTTAAAAGCCCTTTATGTTTTGTGGCGATTGCTGCCGCCATGTTATCTTCCCTAGCAACCACGTCTAACGCCCAAACGCCAGAAAGCGTGGCGGCATGTGAGGCTTTCACAGCTGACGTCGAAGCAAGAGGAGACGCCACGATCGTCTCTGGTATACAAGCGGAAGAAACTGTGGTTGGTGGTAGCAATGGCGGAATCAGTAACTCCATTCAAGTAGTAGCCTTCGACACGCCGCAATTAACGCTTCCGTCAGGGACGCTGACAGCTACGGGTATCGCAAACCCCGACGGGAGTTTTAGAGATACGTTTCTCCAAGACGACGTATTCACCCTTGAAGCATTGGCTGACTTAACGCTTCTTGATTCGCCTACAATCCCTGAGTTTGGGGATGAAGTCGAGACAGTCGAGACCCTGAATATTATTGACATTGACTCACTTTTGGTACCGAACGATCTTGTTCTTGCGTTAGAGCCCAATTCTGATTTAGGGACAGCCTTTGGCATTTGTATTCCGAACCAATTTGGTAGTTTCCCAGCTGACGATCCGACAGCCGTTATCGGTACAATTTTTGATGGTGATACGGTTATTGGTGAAATCACTGCGGTTGATGACTTTAGTTTCATCGCTGCTCCGGGGCAGACCATCACGCGTGTTGAATTTATTTCAATTCAACCCACCGACATTCTGGTTGCCTTCGGACCAAATCCTGAGTTGCCATCAGAAGATGTCAGCAACCAAGAATGCCTCGCCAATATTGCCGCTGAAATCGGGGCTCTCGCAGACGCCGCGACTGATTCCAGTGACGCTTATGCATTGAACGTGGCTTGCGCGGCGTTAAATTTTGCTGCGAAGGATGAATTCTACGAAGAAGACGGAAATCGTCTTTCTCGTTTCGGTTGCAACGTCTTCACCGGTGCTGCTTATGCGATCTGTTACCTTGAGCATACTGGCCTAGAGGGCACCGAGGAAATTGTGGACCGTATTGTTGATAAGCTTGAGCAGATCGTTGACGACGAAATTGATTACGCGATCGCAAACGGAGGAAGGCCTAACTTTATCGAGCGTGCCGAAGACCTAGCAGAGGTTGCGGACTGGATTGACGAAGATCTCGATAATCCATTTGTTGCATCAATCGCCTATAAATTGGCTTGGGCAAACGCTTACTTTGCGACCTATTAAGCACCGATCGATATCAGCTGATAAACTTAAAGGGCATGGATTCACTCCATGCCCTTTTTTATTTTGTTATCTGTTATCGGAAAAACAAAGCCAAGCATTCCGATGAGATGCTTGGCTTAATGTTTTTGTTTGCGATCTGGCGATGTTCACCAGACTTTCAGGTCAACCTGCTAAACGACGTGCGATTCGATTGGTCGATTGTACATCCTGTTCGACCTCTTGTTGGTACAGGTACTGCATGACGTAGGCGTCTTCGACGGTGTCGTCATAGTAGTCACGCAGCACGGAGATCGCCTTGAAGCCAAGATTCCGGAAGAACACTTGAGCCGCTAGGTTGGTTTCGCGAATCTCTAGAGTGATTTGGTTGCGGCGTTGTTGGGAAAGTTTGCCCAGCAGCTTATTGACCATCTGAGAGCCAATGCCGCGACGGTGAACGTCAGGTCCGACTGAGAAATTCAGAACGTGCAGCTGATCGCGATGCAGTTCGTAGATCATAAAGCCGACGACCTTTTCGTCGTACTCGGCAACCATACCGATGCAGTTCCGCTGGCGGAGGCAGCGGATGAAGTCTTCTTCGGTCCACGGAAATTCGAAACTACTTTGCTCGATCTCCAAAACCTCTGGCATGTCTCGCCGGATCATCCAGCGGATATGCACGTTCATGTCGAAATCCTTCTTTACATCCATCGCTGACATCCTTTGTCATCTACGGGTTCCCTATCTGAAACCCTGAGTGGTGTCCATTCCGTACCCCGAACGCTGCAGCCCTATCAAATCATTTGATTAGGTAACGAACGGGTGATCGCCGACAAGCAGTTCGTGAAACGTGTATCACTTTACGAAACGTAATCACGTTCGCCACCGCCTGTCGAAGCATCAGATTATCAAAACAGGTTGACTTCACCAATATTGAACTGAGCAAAAACCGCAGCGTCTTGCGAGCTATTTGTTGCAAGAAACTTGAGCAGAATTTGTAAAAATGAACGAAATTGGTATTTGAAAATCTTTTGAGTTTATCGTCACTTTCGTCTGTTGCCTTTGCCCGCAATTTAGATTGCGGGCCTTCCCTGCTCTTACTGGCGTATCCATGGGAGTTTCGGCCTGCCTTCTGACTTATGACACCTGAGGGTTCGTTAGAATCGCTAAAGTTTAACATTGGTATCGCCGATGCTGATGGTGGACCCCGCCGGTCTGAAGTTGCGCAATGGGCTTGGGGAAATCAAGCCAATCCGCTAAACCACTGATCCAGCCTGCTCTACGAGCGAAACGAGCTTTCATGTTGACCAATTTTTTAATCATTGCTGCAATTGGCTTTGCACTTGGAGCTTGGGTCTACTCGATTGCATTTTTGGCGTTGCTGGTGGAGAACCATCGGTTTTGGAAGGTGCATCAAAAGAAGCCCGCGCCGTTGGCTCATACTTACGCTCGAGCAAATATTATCATTCCATGCAAAGGCATGGAGCATCAATTGCGCGAGAATCTGACTGCTTTTATGCAGCAAGATCATCCTAACTATGAAGTTACCTTTGTCGTTGAGCGCACCGACGACACTTCGGTTCAGCTGATTCGCAACGTGCAAAAAGAGAACCGCTGTGTGCGATCTCGACTAGTCGTCGCCGGTAGAACTGAGCAATGCGGCCAGAAGGTCCACAACTTGCGTTGTGCCACGGCTGAGCTTTCTAAAGAGGTCGATGTCCTCGTGTTCGCCGATTCTGATGCAAGCCCCAAACGTACATGGCTACGTTGGTTGGTTAATAGTGTCGGGCGCGAAGGCCTTGGTGCTCGCACCGGGTACCGCTGGATGGTTCCCAAAAACAAGAAACTACCGACGCTTCTAGGGTGTACTATTAATAATGCCCTTGCCTCATTTCTTGGTAGAGGAAAACATTATCTGGTATGGGGTGGGTCTTGGGCCATTCATCGAAATGTTTTTGATGCTGTCGGCATCCGTGAGGCTTGGTCGGGCGTGCTGAGCGATGATCTGGTTGCCACACGCGCTCTCCGGTCGTCAAACTTGGACGTTGAGTTTGAACCGCAATGTGTCTGCACGTCAGCGGTTGAGTTTACCTGGGCTTCGCTGACGGAATTTCTGCGACGGCAACTTCTCATTAGTCGTCGCTACGCGCCGTTCTATTGGTTTGCCTCTCTGGTTGTGACGACTGTCGCGACCGTTGGTTTTTGGGGAGGGCTAGTCGCCGGTATCGTTGCAATGGCTCAAGGAGCGAGCTGGGGGTACTGGGCGTTCGGGTCTTCCGTTGGCCTATACCTGATGGGGGTTGCTCGAGCTGCCATTCGACAGAATATCGGACGGAGCAACTGCCCAAACTGGCGTGGCTACCGTCGTGCTAAAAAATTCGATTTGTTCGCCGGTCCTCTGACGGCGCTAGTCAGCAATTTCATGTTGCTGATGTCAACGCTAGGCAACACGGTCACGTGGCGCGGAATCACGTATTTTGTTGGGCGAGGCGGTCGCGTGATTCTTGTTGGAAGATCGCTGGGGGATCGACCATGGCCGGTCAATACTCAAGAGTCGCCCGATCCACGCGTGCAAGTAGAAAAGCAACCAGCCAAAAAAGCAGTGCTTGCTCACCGAGATGGTGCCAATCGCTCTGAGGGAATTTCTAGTTCTCGTGTAGAACAGCCAGTGGTCCCAGCTCCGCATTTTGATTCTAACCCCGCTGGTTCGCCAGAAGCCAACGCGAACGTTCGTATTTCGCGAAGCGCTCCGAGCGACAATTAGCTGCCTAACCCAATCGAGTTGCAAGTATGAAAGTTTGTCTTTGGGACACCCGCCGCAATAATGTGCAAAAGGATTTTGCTGGTGGCATGGGCGTTGGGATGCCTGAGAAGTCATCCAGCTTCCGCGAGAACTTCATCCGGCGAATGTACTTGCGAGACTACCGCCCGACCGCGCTTAATTTTGCTTATCTGGTCGCGGTGTTAAAAAAGCTTGGGCATAACGTTGAATATAGCTTGGACGAAGTGGTTGCGGCGGACGTCTACATTTTCAACCCGGCATTGTTGACGCTGGATGATGAAATGAAGACGATTCACTCGGTCGTTAAAAATAGTCCGGAAGCCAAAGTGCTGGTTGTCGGCCAAGTCGCATTTGCGATGAGTGAGTCGATTGCGGCAGCGTTTGAGGGTTCTAATGTAGTCGTTCTTAAAGGTGAGCCCGAACAGTTGCTTTTCCGTTGGGAGGAGGTTCTGGCGTCCAAAGAAAACGTCATTGACGTGGGCGTTGTCGCCGATTTAGATCGCCTGCCGATGCCAGATTGGTCGCTGTTTCGTTACGCGGACTTTCGGATCATGTACGATTTTTGGCGGTTTCCTACGACTATGATTCAACAAAGTCGGGGGTGCACGTTCAAGTGTAATTACTGTCCCTACATTATGATCGAGAGTAAAACACGCTTTCGAAGTCCTGACTCAGTCGCGGCTGAGATGCAGCACGGTATTGACCGATACGGTTTTGAGTCATTCAAGTTTCGCGATCCTCTTTTCGGGCTCAATCGCAAAAAAGCGTTGGAGCTTGCCGAGAAGATTGGCGGACTTTCGAAACGCATTCAGTTTTCGATTGAGACGCGCGTGGATATTATGAAAATTGAAACGCTCAAAGCGCTTAAAGATGTCGGATTGACCAGTATCACGATCGGTATCGAGACGCCCGACGAGGCAACATTGAAGCGATACGATAGGGTAGCGATCAAGGACGACAAACAACGCGACTTCATTACGCAATGTCGTCAGTTGGGGATTCGAACGGTTGCTGGCTTCATGGTGGGATTCCCTGACGATACGCAGCAGAGTATTTTTGACGTGCTGAACTATGCTCGCAAAGTGAATCCTACGTTTGCGAACTTTAATATCGTCACGCCCTACCCTGGAACGCAATTCTACGATGAGGTCAAGGATCAGATTGAGGACTTTGACCACAGCAAGTACTCCGTCTATCAACCGGTGTTAAAGTATAAAAATCTTACGCCCGGTGAAGTCCAAGCACTGCACAGCAAGTGCTTTTCGAAGTTCTATTTTCGCTCAAGGTACTTCAAAGATAATGGAAGACTTCTTTGGCCAGCGCTCAACCGCTTCCTCCCAAAGTCGAAGGCCGCTTAGGTCTTTAATTAGCCGTCGGGTGCCGCGAATCCAAAGCCGCCTTTCGGGTGAGCAATCTAGGAAACGCTTAGCGAAGCACACCGCAGTTATCCTGACGGTAGATCCCGGCTGTGCAGGTTGCCCAAATCATCGCCTCGGCTTGCGATCCTTGAGAGACTCCAACCGCCACGTCGGCAGTTGGACGCATCGCGAACTGACCAACGAGATCAAGTCGAACGAGATTATTGATTCGATCCCACGACTTTATGTTGTCAATTTGCTGCGACAGGCCGACTTGTAACCACACAAAAATATCTGCTGGTTCAACGCTAAGGCCCGTCTTTCTTCGTCAGCAAATCAAAGAGGTTCGCCAAACCTTGCCGCGCGGAACTACTGCGACGATGAGCTACGAACCTTCGGGATGAATCCACCGCCGTCGGCGCTTGGCTCTACAACCTCTGGAACTATCCGAGGAGTAATTACCCGTGGGGCAGTTGCTCGAGGAATGATTGTCGCAGCTGCGTTAGCGGTTTGTACTGGACTAGAGAATTGTTCGGTTGAGAACTCTTGGGTGGAATAGGACTTCGCCCCAGTCTCATATCCCAAAGTTGGAGTTGTGAAGCTCTGCGTAGGTGCAGAGTAACCCGTTTCGTCGCCGCAGGTCGAGCATGGTTGGCTGTTCGTTTCCTGACTGATGTTTTTTTTGCAAAACGGCAGTCCACATTTACCGCTGCAACAGCAACCGGCAAGCGAGAAAATAAGCGTTGAAACTAGAGCTGAGCATACGGGGGCATTACGGAACGCAAACATTTTGAGCATCCTTGATTAAAGCGATTGGAACTTCTCAATCATCGACAAGAACCGCTGTTAGTAGTGAAGAAGAAGTGATCGTCAGCCAAAATTCCTTAACTATTTTCACGCCTACCTCGATTGCAGTTGCGGCGAAAATGAACACGCTCAAATCGCTTGTTTTAAGCACGGAAGTGTCGCTTTAAGCGTTCGGCAAAGCGGCGAGCAAGCCATTGCCAACGGGTAAGCCAATCGACTTCAGCTTGCATGAAACAGGTTTTTGAGAAACACTTGGGCTTGCAGGCATTTCGAACGTTCTTGCTAGCGGCAGCTGCTAGTGGATTAAACTAAAATTCTTTGCTTGCCTTACTAACATGTGGCGACCAACTGAGGAAAAAAATGAAGGCTATTGGGCTTACTCGTTATCTTCCAATCGAAAATCCAGAATCGCTGACGGACGTGGACCTAGAGAAACCATCTCCAACCGGCCGTGATTTGCTGGTCGAGATCAAGGCGATTGCCGTCAATCCCGTAGATACCAAGGTGCGTGCTCCCAAAGATAAGGTTGAGGAATCCCCGAAGGTTCTCGGCTGGGATGCGGCAGGCACCGTGGTAGCGGCAGGCCCGGAGGCCACCTTGTTCAAACCCGGCGATGAAGTGTTTTATGCCGGTGATATAACGCGTCCGGGTACGAATGCGGAGTTTCATTTGGTTGACGAGCGCATTGTTGGCGCGAAACCAAAAACGCTAGACTTTGCCCAAGCCGCGGCATATCCGTTGACGGCAATTACAGCTTACGAAGCGTTCTTCGACCGACTTGGCATTGACGTCGAAGGCGCCAATTCAAACGAAACATTGTTGATCATTGGTGGAGCTGGTGGAGTGGGGTCGATCGGAATTCAGCTCGCAAAAATTGCTGGGCTGCAAGTTATCGCTACCGCGTCTCGCGCAGAATCATCGCAATGGGTGAGGAAGCTCGGCGCTGACCATGTGATCAATCACTACGAGCCGCTGCGGCCGCAAGTGGAAGCGTTGGGCATCAAATTTATTGATCATATTGCGATCTTCAACAACACAGATACGCATTGGGAGGCGGTGGTCGACCTGATTCGTCCCCAAGGGAAAATCGTTTCCATCGTTGAAAACAAAGCCCCCCTCAACCAAAGTCTGATGAAGACGAAGGCTGCGACGTTTGTCTGGGAGTTTATGTTTACTCGTTCGATGTTCGAAACTGATGACATGATCCAACAGCATCACTTACTTAATCGTATCGCGAAGTGGATCGACCAAGGGACCATTGTCAGCACAACCGGCGAATTGATGTCGCCTATTAACGCTCAGAATCTGCGGTTGGCGCACGAAAAGCTTGAGGCGGGGAGCAGTATTGGAAAGATCGTGCTAGAGGGGTGGGCGTAAGGATTCACCGTGCTGGAAATTGATTCTACGAAGCCGACACCCGGAGGCCCTTTTGGGCTATGGTCGGCAATTTTTCTTGTCGTTGCCAATATGATTGGTGCGGGAGTCTTCACGACCAGTGGATTCTCATTTGCCGACCTTGGAAATCGTCAATATGTGATGCTGGCTTGGTTGATTGGTTCTGTCATCGCGCTCTGCGGCGCAATCAGCTACGGACAACTGGCTCAACGCATTACTGAGTCAGGCGGAGAGTATCTTTTCCTCAGTCGGATGGTTCATCCATCGGTCGGATTCATCGCCGGTTGGGTTTCGCTATTAGCCGGATTTACGGGCGCTATTGCGTTTGCTGCTACTGCGTTTGAGGTTTACGGGATACCAGAATCGGTGCGCCCCGATTGGTTTCGGCCCGGCATGGCTGGAGTCACTGTTATCGTGTTTTTCGGATTGCTGCATTCGATTGTGTTGAAGTTTGGCTTGCTGTCGCAGAACTTGGTCGTTGTTCTAAAACTTGGTTTACTCGTTGCGTTTGTGGCAGCAGCGTTCTCCAGTTACCCGGGCCGATGGCAGGGCTTGCAGATAGAAACGGACGCCGCTCCTTTGTCGATCTACGGATTGGCCTCAACGCTGGTGTGGATCTCACTTAGCTTCAGTGGATTTAACGCGGCCGTTTACGTTACCGGAGAGGTAGACAATCCAAAAAGAAACGTTCCGAGAGCTTTATTTGTTGGAACACTGGTTGTTTCGCTGTTGTATCTAGCGCTAAATTTCATTTTCGTCTATGGCGCAGCACCCGGTGAAATAAGAGCGGTTGCCGATGTTGCGGTGGCAGCATCAAAAGCTACTGGTGGCGAACGTTTGGCGTTGCTAATCCGAGTGATCGTAAGCGTTGGTTTGCTCAGTTCCGTTTCGTCGATGGTGGTCGCTGGCCCGAGAGTTTACGCCAAAATGGCCGAGGATGGTGTGTTGCCAAAGCTCTTCAATTTTTCTTACACTAGTCAGCCTGGCGTTTCGGTCGCTCCGATTGCCGCCATCTGGCTGCAGGTGATTTTGGCTTCGGCGGTTGTGTGCTCGGCTTCTTTGAAGTCGCAGTTGGACTATCTTGGTTTCACGCTCTCCGTCAGCGCCGCATTTACAGTTGCGTGTATCTTTTGGACTCGGCGCGAACAGGATACGAGTTTTCATCGCTGTTTTTTCTCGAGCATCGCTTTGGTGTACGTGATCGCGACGTTCGGACTGGCGATACTCTCTGCCGTTAACCGGCCTCAACAATTAGTCGGTTTCGCGGTAACCGTAATTAGTGGACTGATTCTGTTCGCCGTCATCAAAACCCTCAAGACGCCTCGCACCAATTAGAGTCCGTGGGTACGAAAGTTGTTTGCGTTGACGAACTGTCTTAATCCGGATACGAGGTAGCTTCCCATGTTTTCGTTTCGGTTTCGAACCATAAAGATTCCAGACTGACCTGCTAGGAGGTCTTGCCGATCCTGTGGCTCAAGAGCGATCTCAAGTTTCACGCGTGGTTCGGTCAGCATTAGCTCGCCGTCAGATTCTTCTTTATCCGATTCGACTTGGTTCCGAGGGACGACGGCCAGCGGTCCTCCAGCGGCAGCAGCGAATGCCTCGTTCGGTAAATCGTCTCTGGCTCGCGGGTCAATTTTGATGATCTTGCCGGGAATCATCGCGGACTCGTAACGCCCCCAAAGATGCAGTTCGACGTCAGAATCTGGATTCTCAAGAATCCAATCGACATCCGTTTGCTCTGCCAATCCAACCGCATGCATGTCGCCGGGCTTGCCAATCGACATGATCTCATCTCCTGGAGTCAGGTACTGTCCGACTTGCGTGCCCAAGTCACGCGCCAGTACAGTTCCTGAACGTGGTGCATAAATTTTTAAATCGTCGATTCGGGCGTCGAGTTCTGCCTTGCGTTCCAGCATCGAGGTGAGCGATTCCCTTTCATGTTGAACTTGGCTTATTTCTCCCGCATTGAACAGATTGTCGATGCGAAGTTTTGAAATTTCGATATCGATTTTCAGAGAGGCCAGTTCTAATCCAATTTCCTTATTTTCTAGGGTGACTAACAGATCACCTTCTTTGACCGTATCGCCGTCATTAACGTGAATTTGTTTGGCAAATCCTGACGCGTTGGACCGAATGATAGACCACTCTTCAAATTCGATTACGACCGGTGCGGTGATCACCGAGGGGCTCGGGCAAAAGCCCAGAAAGCCGCCCGCCAAGAGAAGCGTGATGGCCATCGCGCCTGCAAACCAGCGCCTGTTTGGCCGCTCGGTATCGGTGCCCTTAATTGTGAACGAAATCAGTTTAACCAGTGGTACCCCAACCCAAAGAATGCATCCAATGAGAGCGATCATCAGGCCAAATCCCTCAATCAGCCCAGAGGCAGCCAGCGACATTCCTATAGCAATAAAAAAGAACCAAACCATTGCTAGAATGCCGTATGCGCGAACCGCAAGTCCTCGGAAACCCGTTTCCTTTACCGCAGCAGGCTTAGCGCCAAAGTATAGCCACTTGAACTGCCCCTTGAGCCACTGCCTGCCGTGCGAGGAAAGATTTGGCAGCTCAAGAAAGTCACTCAACATATAGTAGCCATCGAAACGCATCAGAGGATTGATGTTGAACAGTAGCGTATGAAGCGTTGCTGAAATAATTAGATTCCCACAGTGGTACCGGATTGGGCCGGGTTCTGCCGAAATCCAGATCAGGCAAGCGATAGCGGCGATGAACACTTCGGCCATCATGCCAGCAGCAGAAGTCAGAATCCTTTTCCATTTGTTGTCAAAACGCCAAGACGTCGTGACATCGACGTAGGGCATTGGAATCATCAACAGTAAAAGAAAGCCACATGACTTCACACGCCCTCCGAACTTTTTGCAGACCAAAGAGTGAGCCAGTTCGTGAATCACTTTGAGAACCAACCAAGCAACGGCGATCCATAGAAGGTCAGTCGCTCCAAAGGACTCAATGCGATCAACGAAGAACTCGTTCCAGTTCATCGAGAGTTGCAAGAATCCATAGACCACGACCGTTAGCCAGACCAGCAGTCCCATTGGGCTGACGAGAAAGCTGGTGTATCGCGCAATGTCGGTGACGATGGCGTCGGGATTGAACAATGGCATCCTTAGCATCATCGGATTAAGGTACGAGACAAGTTGCTGCTTCTGAAGCATCTCGTGCTGCTCTTCTCTTCGTTGAGCTGAGTTTCCGACTTCCGAGTCGACGAGGCCAGATTCGATCGCCCATTTACACAGACTGGCCGCTTCGTTTTCATCGATAGCACTCTGACGCATAAGCGTTGCGGTCTTCATTAGTGCGGTGCTAATGGTGCGGTTGCCGTCAAGCATCGTGAGAAATGTGTACTGTGGCAGCCCAACGCGAAAGAAGCGACCGGTGGATTCGTCCTCAAGCAAATACTCTAGGCTTCCCCCACTTTGACGCATTGTAAAACGAAGGGAGTCCTTAAGTTTCAGCCTCGCTTGGCTAAATTCGAATGTTTGTTCGTTAAGCATGTCTAAATGGCAAAAGTGGAAAGGGGACAGTGGATAAACTCAGGTACGTGAGAGTCTTTTTCAGAGGCAGGTTCGTGTACCCTTTTCCCTGTAGACTTGCACCTCCTCATTACCACCACGTGAGGCGCGAACGTAACCAGTTTGCTGGTTTGTGGAACAGGCACCAGCCTAACGGTCTGCTTTCGCCGTCGATTCTTGCTGAGCCTTTCATGCCGGGCCGCAGGCGTTCGTCTTCGTTTGCGAATTCAATCTCTGCGATAAAGACATTGTCTGCGTTTCGAGTTTCACTGCGCGGATGAATTTGATTGATTTCACCTTTGATAGGGTCGGATTCTTGGCCGTCAATCCAAATTTTCACAGGGTGCCCTACTTTAATTTGGGAAACCTCATCATCCGGAATGGCGATTTCGACTTTGAGAGGTTTAGTCGGGCCGATCTCAAATAATACTTGGCCTGTTTCAACCGAGGCTGCTTCGGCGCGCTCTAGTGATCCGCTCAAAACCACTCCGTCAACGGGGCTCTTGATCTGTAGATTATCGCGTTGGTACTTGAGCACCGACTGCTGAGCAATCAAGCGATCGAATTCCAGTTCTGCGAGAATCGCTTTTGGAATATTGCGTTGGAATAGTTCCGACTCACGGGTCAGTAACGATTGTTCGCGTTCCGCCTCAACCCCTGACAGCTCCCACCGAATGGTGCGCCCGTCCATTTCGGCAAGTAGATCGCCGACCTGGACAACGTCGCCAATCTCCTTGTGGCCACTGATGATTTGCCCATCAAAAGGAGCCACCGCAAAACGACGCGATACTGCCTCGGCCACACAATTACATCGAACTCGATACGTGATTGGAAGAAACATAAGCAATGTCGCAACGATCACTGATCCCGCAATGGCCAGTCGTTTGGCATACGAGAGCTTTCGTTTAACGAAACGCTTTACTTTTTTGACAGAAGTCAAACGGTTTTTGGAAACTACCTTCAAAGCTCCTGCAATTGCTGGCGCAGCCGTTTCTCCAAAACGAGCGACCTGATTGGAGTGTATTAACGCTCTCTCTCCAGTAAAAACAATTGCACCCAATGGTAAATCGTCGTCCTCCTCATGGTCGCTGAAAAGCGGTACGCTCATGA
This sequence comes from uncultured Pirellulaceae bacterium, assembly GCA_938036435.1. Classification (GTDB taxonomy): domain Bacteria; phylum Planctomycetota; class Planctomycetia; order Pirellulales; family Pirellulaceae; genus Mariniblastus. The sequence continues at coordinate 32,622 of CALHPU010000004.1, forward strand.
CAGCGTCGCTTTGCGTCACTGCGGCCAACTGCTTGTGAGCTTGTAAGAGATGGTTGTTGTCAAGTTGTGCGGCGGGAAATAGGCCAAGCTGCTTTCGAGTTGTGCTTTCCACCAACGCTTGGACGTAGTTTCGACTTGCTTCGGAGCCATGGTCGATCTTGCTGACGCCCGAAATGGCCTTAAGATGCATACGGTTCTTTTCTAGCCAACCGACGGCAACTGAACCGCATCCGATGCGATTGGCCATCAGGTTTGCAGCTTCCTCGCAAGCCGAATCAAGATCGCCTTGATTCTCAATTTTTCCAATCATATCAATCACCGCGCTTAAAGCGATGACCTGCCACTCGGCATCCGTTGCTTGGCGACTGTCCAGCCACAGTGACAGCGCGCGAGAAATGGTTTGAATCATTTTGGATATCGCTACGGTCTGGGTCGACGCAGTGATCGAAGCTGCCAATATCTCAGGTTGAGCGCCGCGTCGCAACAGCGAGACCATGCCCAGCTTCATGTCCTTAGTGCCGGAGTCGACGAACTGTACGTTTGAAGAGCTGGCGACTTTTGAACAAACCTCGGGGCCTTTCTCTGTAAAAAACTCACGCGTTGGCAGACGGCCGGAGGAAGGATGCTTGATGGCAAGCATCCACTGGTCGTCGACGCCTTGGTGGATATAGCCCGCGCCAACGACGCCCGTTTGCGACAAGATCAACTGAATGAACTTAGAACGCACTGTCTTTTCATCATGCCGATCAGAAACAATTTGCAATATCTGCTGATCAACACTCTTGCCCAAAGTCTGATTAAGGTGAGCTGAGTGTGTGAATGTGCGACGTTTGCCAATTGAAGAATTGGCAGTAGGCATGTTGGGAGTTTGCATGGCGGAGAGCCCGAAGGAGGTAATAGTGAATCAATTTTCGTTTAATCGAATTCAGCGTTGGATCACATTTTGGGGTTTGTCAGATTGAAGTTCCGCATTGGAGTTGTGTAGATGATCGTCCGACCAAAAACAGATGATGCCGCTCTGAATACTCAGATCTCGGTTGTCAATTTTGACATCGATTCTTCCTAGTCCGCTGTCGGGATCAATAATCGGCGAAACATAAGTAACGGTGGCAGGGCTAGGATCTTGATCCTGTCCCACTAACACTCTTACCTGCTGGCCGACGCTCAAACTACTCATCGTGTCCGCGTCCAAGTAGAAACGTACCTTGAGTTCATCGACACGGACGACCGTCGCGTACTGAGGCTCGTTGCTGGAGAGGTTCTCCCCCAACTGCTTGTGAATCTCAGTCACCACCCCGTTAATGGGGCTCTTGATGACTCTGTCTTCGACTTGAGCTCGAATTCGATCGACCTCTAGCTTGTTCAACCGCAGCTCATCTTGGGCTGCATGAAACTCAGCGTAGATGGTGTGGTACTCGGCCTGTTTTTGTTCAACTTCAAAACGGCTGGTATGTCCGCCCGAAACTAGAGACTGCACAGCTTCGACTTGGGAGGTGAGCATTTCCAATTGTGATCGTGCAGCGTCCAATCGCGCTGTTGATTCGGCGCGAGCTTGGGCAATCTCCAGCGACTCTAGTAAAACGGCTCGATTGAGCGTGGCCAGCGGATCACCAACTTTTACGATATCACCTTCTTTGACAGATGATTCGGCGACGATACCGGCTTCAGCGCTAGCGGCAATGCTTTGTTCTACTGGTTCGGTAAAACTTCTGGTGATTCGGCCAGAGTGTAATCTTCCAGAATGCAGGTTGGACGACTTCAGTTTTACTTGCGCAAATCCGTCGGAGCAGAAGCCCATCAAGCCCGCTGTCAGGAGAAGCCCAGCGATTGAAGCTCGGCTAGGAATCGCGGACCGGATTGAATGATTGATATGGTTGAACACTGGGCACCTATTTTTTCTGCACTGAATCTGAATATTTGAACACATGGTCACTCCTTCTCGATTGCCTCACGCACTTTGTCCATCCATCGATCGCGCAGGATCATCTCCTGCCGCAGCTTGGAGTTGCGCCGCTCGATGCTTTCCTGAAGTTTCAAGATTTCGTTGGTGAAATCGGCTGATTCCCCAGACTTAGAAGCGCGTCGCGGAATCGATTTAACGAGCGACGAATTGTTTTCGATAAGAAGTTCATCGGTTGCCGCAGTGAAGAACTGAGCCGAACCGGGTTGGCCTTGTCTTGCTGCCCGTCCGACGAGCTGTCTATCAATGCGACGCGAGGCATTGTGGCTGGTGCCGATAACGTGAAGCCCGCCAGCATCCAATGCTTGCTGGTCAAGTTTGATATCGGTTCCTCGACCGGCCATGTTGGTTGCGATCGTGATCGAGCCTAAGACTCCTGCCTGAGCCACAATTTCAGCTTCCTCTTTGTCTTGGACTCCATTTAGCACAGTAGGGTTGAGGTTCACCGCGAGCAAAGCATCACGTACATGAAAGCTCTCGGCAATGGTGCGCGTGCCCACAAGGATGGGTTGCCCCGTTCGATGCCGACTGAGAACTTCGCTGGCCATTTGTGAGAATTTGGAATCTTGGTCTGCAAAGAAACGGGTGCGATCAACGTTACGCAGGCACTTTCGATTTGTTGGAATTCCAACGACTTGACATCCGTAGACTTCTTGCAGTTCAGCAGCCACCGAGGAAGCTGTTCCTGTAAGGCCAGCAAGATCGTCGTACAGTTGCAGGTAACGCTGGCGGGTGATCTGCGCCGTTGAATCACGACCGGGCTGGATTGGAACATTCTCTTTGCATTCAATGGCTTGGTGAAGGCCTTCTTGCCAAGTTCGATCGGGCGCGATTCGACCGGTGAACGGATCCACAATCTGTACTTTGGAATCAACGATGACGTAGTCAATATCTCGCTTGAAAGTTTCGGTAGCGCGGACGGCGTTGGAAATGTAGATCCGCCATGGACGCACTAGTTCGAAAACCTGTTTCTCAACAGCCATGTGAGCTTTGTCATTTGCCTCGTCGAAGATAGTTACTTTCTTCGAAGGCCACTCAATTGAGTAATCTTCGTCCTCGACAAATTCCGCAGCAATTTTCTTTGCTGCGAGATAGGGTGCCGGGTCTTCAACTGTATTCGATGGCATGCTGATGATCAGAGGCGTCATTGCCTCATCAATCATCACACTGTCCGCTTCATCGATTAATGCCATTCCGTGCTCAGGAGGCTGAATCATGTTGGCTCTGGTCTCTTGACCGCGTATACGGTTCATCACCGATAAACCCAACTTGTTCTTGCGATCTTTTCGCAAATACATTTGGTCGCGTAGGTAATCGAATCCGTACTGATACCCGGGGCCGTATACGATCTGTTGCCGGTAAGCGCTTCGGCTCTGCGATTCGTTGCTTTCCTCTGGGAGTAATCCGTAGGAGATTCCCATCATTGAGTAGATGGACTCGAGCGACTCAAGGTCTCTGGCGGCCAGATAGGGGTTGGTCGTACCCACGTGCACGGAGGTGTGCTGGAGTGTTTTCAATGCTGCAACGATGCCAGTGACGATCGTTTTGCCTTCTCCCGTTTGCATTTCGACAATGTTGCCACCAATAGCAGCACCAACGGCCGCGACTTGCACATCGTAAAGCCGGTATCCGTGCGAGCGAAATGTTGCCTCGTCAGCAAGGCTGCAATATTTAACGAGGCTGTCATACGCACAGCCCTCGGACAGCACCGTTTCGCGGACTTGATTGGCTTGTGCAAGTAATTCCGCATCACTGAGCGATACGAGTGTTGCCTCTGTTTGCCGAACAAGTTCCGTCCATTTGGCAGTGTTTTTTGAAATGGAGGTGCGGCCAAAACGTTGCTGCTTCTTTGCGCCAGCACCGCTGCTGGCGAACCATCCGAACAGTCTAGCGCGTTTGCTGCCTGTTAGCGTTGTTGGCATGGCAACCTTCGGTGTGTAAGACTTCTAAATTGACGGCAATCGAACTCGCCAACGATCCAAGGTCAGGAGAGCGTCTCTCCCGCCAATGAATCGTCTGCGTGAACGTGGTGGCTGATCAACCGACTAACGCTGGTAGTAGTCGTATGTCTGTTGCGGCGACCCATTTTTCGGAGATGGGTAAGGACTAGAAAAACCTTCTGGAGCAACCTTTTGAACGTTGGCCGGTACCGGATGACTCCACTCGGTCTCCGTAGCAGCCGTTGGAACGGCACAGGTTGAACAAGTCGGCTCAGCTTGAGCTACCGTGGGTGAATTTGCAGCCGGTCCAAGCTTGGCCAAATGAATCTGCTGACAGCCACCTTCGCAACCTTTGCTGACATTGACGTTCTCTGACTGTAGTAAAGAACCGTTGCTTCGCTTGAGGTTTACCATTGCGAGGTTATAGGTCAGAATCGAACTGACGTACTCACGTTCGGTTTCGGTAACACGTTCTTGGGCACGCAGTAATGACTCAAGGTTGAGGCCTGCCGATCCGCTTCCATCAACCATCCGCAACCACCTTTGCTCAATCGTGTTGGCTTCAGCTTCGGCTGCCGCCAGAGCGCGACCTTTGGCAGAGAGTTCGCGGTAGGAAGTATTCAACTCGCGGACGGCAATGTCGACTTCCGTTGAAACAGCTTCGACTGCTCGAGAATATTCATCCTGCAATCGGGCCAGTTCATGCTTGCGACGGCAAACACGTGCTTTTGCAAGCCGGTTACCAATTGGCATCTCATATTGGATTCCAACGGAATAACTCGGACGACCGGTTGAGAATTGATCGGTGAAGGAGCGACCAAAATTACTGTCGCCCTGTAGACCGTTGAGGAAAGACTGAGTAACCAAGTTCAACGCTGGCAACATCTCGTGCTGAGCAATGCCAAGCTGGTTGGCTCCGGCCTTAACTTGTTGAATTGCAGCCCGGATTTCGGGTCGCGATTGGAGTGCGTTTTGAATTTCGGTTTGCAGCTCGGCATGCACGAAATCCATCACGGGGACTTCTGCTGGAATCAGTTCGGCTAGATCGGTGTTAGCCAATTCAGGAGCGTTGATCAGACCGCGAAGGCGTGTCTCGGCATTGGCCACCGCCGTTTTGGCACGGATCAGATCCGCACGGCGATTCTCAAGGGCACTTGCTGCTGTGATCAGTTGAGTTCCCTGAGTATCAACGCCCTTTCGAGCGTTAAGCGTTTGGAAGATCTTTTGAGTTTTCAAAAACAGCCGCATCTGATGAGCAAGCGTAGCCCGTTCAAGATAAAGAGCCCAATAGCTGCGAGTAATCTCAAGTAGTTCTTCTTGCATAGTCGCCATGAACTCTTGTTGAGCCACTTCGGCGTCCAGTTTGGCTAGAAAAACAATGCTGTTGTTGTAGGCAAGGCCTCGTCCCCTAAGCAGTGGATGGGTGTACGAGACGGTGAACTGGGAAGTCGCTTGCTCGTCTGGAGTCAGGAAGACAGAGTTATTATCCTGCCAACCAAATTGTTGAGAGATATCCAGCAGGCCACCGTATCGCGTCAAACGTCTTACACCGGCGGTGCCTTGAAAAATGTTGTCTTCAAACTGAGTTGCAGTTCCGCCAGCGGTCAGACTGTTTCCAATCGGTTGGGTCGTATCGTTCCATGCCGTGTTTAAATACTTGACCCAATCAAATCGAGAGTCGGCTTCTTGGATGGCAGTTTCACGGATCAGAGGATCACGTTTGGCGATTTTGATCTGCCGTGAATGCTGGATCGCAAGATACAGCAGCGTGTGTACGTCAGCCGGCAGGGGTTGTTTGTCTCGAAGCGAATTGGTGACGTGAGCATCCCACCAACTTGGAGCGATATTAGTCGGCGAGCCTGTCGAGTGGGTGTCGAGTTGCTGAAAAACCGAACGGGCATCAAAGCGCGTGAAATCACTGGTCTGACCTGAAGCCGGCGTTGTCGCCAGTGAAACCACCGTGGCGGCTGCGAGGATGGCGGTATGCTTTGGTTTTCGTAAACAACCTGACATTGAAGAAAGGAGAGATTTTCTTGACATCGGTAGGCCTGAGGATAAAGGGAATAGCTTGGATCTTAATGGCTTGGATCTTAATGGTAGGCGGCAAGCCCAGATCACAATTGCGATCGTTACGAACGGTACAACCAGTCGTATTACTTTGGTCTGAATCGGGGCAAAGAGACTCAATTCAATAGAATTACGAGCACAGCCCACGAGGTTTGACTTACCGGTAAAGTTGGCCATGCCGGGTTGCGAAAATACACAGTTTGAACCTCAAACGAGCCGTAGCATGCCGTTCAGTCGCCGCACAGTGCCCGGTTTTCAAGTTGGGTAAAACACGAAAAGGACGCAAAATTAACTCTTTTCCCCCTCGGGTTGGTCGGATCGGCTCGCAGGCAGCACTTTCGCTTGCGTGGAAAACTCCCCTCAACGCCGAAATATCTTTTTGGCCGTAAATTCAGTAGCAGCCATCTAATCGGCAACCATCGAAGTTTGGGCGGGGCTTCTGAGAAAAAGAACGATAACCAAAGAGGCTATTTAGGTTTTGTCAAGCAAAAGCCTCGGCTTTTTTCCGATAAGCACGGATTTCAAATCCAAGATGGCGTGCTAGTGAATGGGACCCGGCCAGCGAGGGTTCGATGTGCGCCTTCGTCGGATCCCTCCAATGCCCCGCTATCCTTACCTCAATCTAGGACTCGACGATATGCTTCCAACCGACAACAACGGTTCTCTTCCAAAGTCATTTTTTGAATCCCTCGAAGATCGAGTTCTTTTTGATGGAGTGCCAGATGCAACGTTTATTCTTCCTCAAACTGATGCACAGGAGCCGATGCCGGCTCAAACACAAGACGTCGTTCAGCCAAGTCTTGATGGTCCGCGCGAGCTGGTTCTGATTGATGCTGGGGTGCCTGATAGCCAGGAGCTTCTCGCTGAGATTTTAGATTCAAATCCCGAAAGTACAATTGAGATTCGTTTTCTAGATGCCAACAGCGACGGTGTTCAACAGATCACTGACATTTTGGCGACCAGCGACAGTCAATACAGCGCCATTCACATTATCTCCCATGGTGATGAGGGTGAAGTTTCCTTGGGGAACTCAGTTCTTTCGGCGGACAATCTGGACCAGTACTCTGACCAACTGGCGGGTTGGGCAGACGCGCTAACAGGCGATGCGGATCTCTTGTTCTACGGTTGCGAACTGGCGGGTAATGCAGAGGGCGAGCAATTCATTGAGTCCATTAGCGCGATTACCGGTGCCGACGTGGCAGCATCGGATGACTTGACCGGCGCAGCTGACAAAGGCGGCGACTGGGACTTAGAGCTTAGCGTAGGAACGGTCGAAGCCCAGTCTTTGAGAGCCGAAAACTGGGACGGTATCTTGGCCGATAAAGACGGCGACGGCGTCGATGATGTTGATGATCTTGACGACGACAACGACGGAATTCTGGACACAGAGGAAGGTTATTCGGTCACCACCGAAACCGTGGATATCACCGGCAATACCGCTGGCGAACTGGTGCAAACTTTTTCCGTCAGTCCCGAAGTT
>CALHPU010000005.1 GCA_938036435.1 uncultured Pirellulaceae bacterium
CAATGCCAACTGAGCCATGACAGCAATCGGTCGCTTGGAAACAAATGACTGAAACACGGGATCATTGAACAACATCGAAGCCCCTCCATGAAATTAGGTTGCAAAACTGCTACCATTCTATGCATGTTGGAAGGGCTGGTCGCCAGACTTCGGTTTTATACTGCTGAACTGAATTCTGGCGAATCCAGCTACCCTAAAATTAAATGTTGACAGACCACTAGTGTAGAAAACGGCTAATAATCGAGATCCTGATTCCAAAACTGGCTGAAGCACTCAATGCCCAAAAGGATGCCAATGAGCACCGGGATATCAGCAAAATTCACTACTCCATCTAGGTTGCAACCTCTCAGTAGAACGGTTCTTCCCAGAACTTAGTGGCACGAAGTTCTTGTTGAATTAGCCATATCAAATGGATGTAGTGGGATTCGCCAGAATTCCTTTAAGAAGAGCCGGTTGGAATTCTGGCGAATCCCACTACGATTTCCAAGGCAGCCATTAAAATCCGGGAAGAGCCCACTCTGAGAGGGTCGGAGGCTCGCCGACGGGGAGGATTCGGAATTAAATCCGCCGCACGTCTGTCTCTCCCTTAGCGGAACGTCGTTCCTTCAGGCACCTGCGCGACGCTGGCCGCTGGTATCGACTGCCGGTCTAGATAGATCAAAGCTTCACAGCCTGCTAACGCTGAACTGACTTGTGGTTGCAGGACCAGTCGATCGCCGTCGAGCGAAACGGCGAAAGCAATTTGGCTGGTTAGCACGGTGCCTGTCTCATCGGTACTGGTAGTTTCGACAGTGACTTGCCCATCGTTCGCCTCGATGACCTTCCATGTGCCGAAAGATTCTCCAGCGATTTTCTGGCTGCCAATAGGCTGCATCTCGATCGCCGTTTCTATTTCACCAGAGGGGGAAAACTGAATCGCCATCTCGGTGGTGACGAAGGTTCGCGCCTCTTGAATCAGTGCCTGACGCTGGTCGATGGGAAGGGAATCGGCGACGTCCAATAACGCTTGCTCGTTAATGATAGCTTTGCCCATCCAAGCGCCGACCAGCGGTGAATCGCTAAAGCCACCGTTTGCTGCGGTCGCCAATGGGGAGTTTGATTGGTCCATTACCCGGCCGCTTACCTGAGTCTGAACTGCAACATCGTTAGGCGAATTGCAGCCGGCGGCTAAAGCAGCGATGCTGAAGATAGCCAGAGAGCATTTCGTTGGGCTAAACGCAGATCTGAAGGTTGACTTCCACAAGCGGCCACAAGACCGGGAGGCTGATTCGTGGGGCATTTACTTACTCCTTTTTAGACAAACTTTATCTGCCAGTACGGGTACTCCCTACAGGGAGGCGTTCCAAGCTAATGTTGGCGCACAAACTTTAAAATCATCTTCTGGCCCGACATGTTGGGCGGTGCTAACCGAATCGTTGACTCATCCACCCAACGCGCTTCGTGTTGGCTGGTTAAGCCCCCGATGGAGCACTCCATCACTGTCTTGTCACTTGATTCTGGTTGAAGCAGCTTCCAAGATCCAGTTTTGACGCTATCGATTTTTCCCAATTGGGTGACCGTCTCCAACACTCCGTTGCGTTTAAAATGAAGTGACATCCGCGGTGGTTCACTGTCTTGGTCGGATGCATCAGCTTCGGATGTCATCTTCCTTGCCAGCGTTTCTGCCTTATCCATTTTCCATTTACCGACCAGCCTTGAGTTCACCGTTTGCTGGCAACCTGAAAGCAGAACGGCAACTGCCAGCAATGCAAGTAAATTTCGATGCGCTTTTGAGGGCAGCATTTGGCAATATCGTTACAGCAGGAAAAGAACAATCACTCGACAAAGTTTGAATCGGTAATTCGATGGTCGGTTACGATTCTCATTTGGGTTTTCATGGGCCTCGGAGGGCCAGTTGCCAGCAGAACACGGTAAAGTTTGAGGATTTTTCCATTTGTACTGGCTCAGAAGACTTTCACAGGACGACAACACTCAACAGAAAAGCCTGCGCTTGCTGATAGGTTGCCGCTTGCTGGCGGTCGTTTATTACAGTGCAGATTTATTCCTAAACGAAACACACATAAGGGGCAGCCGGACGCTTTTTAGTTCGACTGACCGTTGAGAGAGTCCCATGATTCGTTCAATGAAGTTATTTTCAGGGCTAATGATTGCCGCGGTTGCGATCATCGTAAGTGGTTGCTGCGGACCGATGGGCTGCGGGGTTGGTTGTGGCAATGTATCTTGCAACGATTGCGATGGAGGTTTCCGACAGCCCTCTTGTGGCGGCCCAATCGACGCCGTCCGCAATCTTCGTCGCAACGCTATTTGTGGCAGCGGATGTGGAGAAACCTACATCGGCGAATGGACCAGCACTCCGCCGGATTGCAGTGATCCGTGCTGCGGTTCAGCTTTTGTTGGCGGTGCGGTCAAGGCCCGCCCATTCTGTCGAACTCAACCGCTATGCCTAGGATGCGGTGGATTGCTTCGCGCGATCTACGGCAAGCGCACCTGTAGTGGAGACGAAAGTTCTCAATCTTGTGCTGGCGATGGTGGATTTTGCGATAGTTGTTCTGATGGAGATATTGTCAGTGGCGACTATATTGTAGAGGACTCTGCGGCGTTTGGGACTGAAGTTGTTGCACCGGGGCCTGTTTCCGGAGGCTGTGGTTGTGCAACCTGCCGAGCTCCGGAGTCACCGATGGCAACACGACTGGCAGCAATGGGGCAGCACCCAACCGGCGATTCAATCGCTGCTAGAGCCAGAAGGACCAACCAACGCGCCCAACAAATTCGTCGCCGTTAGTGTGATGTCACTGTTGGAACATTGGCCGGATCAAAGTGACTGGAATGACCATTTACAAAAGTGGTTAGATTCCCAAATGGCTAAAGAACTGAGTGAATTCGTCGATCAACAGCGGCAAGACGAAACCGTCTTTCCGCCGGCAAACTCAGTTTTCAACGCCTTTCGCTTAACCTCGTGGTCTAACACCAAAGTAGTGATCTTGGGGCAGGATCCCTATCACGGGCCGGGACAGGCGCATGGCCTTAGCTTCTCCGTCGGCGAGGCGGCCGAGCGTTTTCCGCCTTCGCTAAGGAACATCTATAAAGAGCTGGCATCTGATTTGGGGTGTCCGATCCCAAGTACCGGCAATCTTGAGCCTTGGGCGCGGCAGGGGGTGTTGCTACTGAACACAGTGTTGACCGTCCGTAGCGGTGAGGCGCACGCGCACAAGGATCGAGGCTGGGAGTCGTTCACCGACGCAGTCATTAAATCGTTCCATTGCCATGCCGCAAAAATAGTTTTTGTTCTGTGGGGAAAGTCGGCTCAAAAGAAGGCGGTCTTAATTGACGACCGGCACATTCAGTTGGTCGCGCCCCATCCATCACCGCTGTCGGCACATCGTGGCTTCTTTGGTAGCCGACCGTTCTCGATGACCAACCGAGCGCTTGAGAGCCAAGGAATTACTCCGATCGATTGGCTGCTGGAATAGTTCAGCGTTTCGGGCTTGTTTTGAGAGCGCTAAAAATTCCGAGACTGCTAAATAAGTTGTTGATCGAAGCGATTCTGATTGATAGCCTAAGAGGCGACGTTTTAAAAAGAGCCAACTCAACTCATACGTTCTGATGGGAATTACGATGAAGAAGATCGTTTTTTGTATTTGTTTGACGCTGTTTGCCGGTTTTTCAATCGCTCAAGAGGCAACAACAACCGTCCCGCAAGAGACACCAACTCTCGATGTTGGCCCCGCCGCTGCGATGGTTGAAGCCGCAGATCAAGACGTCTGGCACAATGTCAAAAGTTCCGACGGGGTCATCGAAGCGACGCTTCCTGGAAAAGCAACCAAAAAGTTGGACAGGAGAAGAACTTTGGCAGGCACGATTACGACAAAAGTTTTGGAGTTTCATACCGACGACGTCGAATTTACAGTCACCAGTACACGGCTGCCTAAACTTCTGCGGAAATTGGCTAGTGACCAAAGATTGTATGAGACTGCCAAAGAGAAAGTGTTATCGAGGGCCTATGGCAAACAAAAGTCCTTTGAAGAAACCACTATCGATGGTTTTACAGCACGTGAACTTCACTACGAAGTCGTCGATTTTGAAGACGAGTCCCACCATGGATATGATGGGGTTGCTGTCTTCCTTGTTCTAAACAACAAGGTGTATGTTGCCAATGCGATCATGGCCAAAGAAGATGGAAATGCTGACCTCGAGAAGTTCCGCAAGTCGATCAAAATCAAAAAAGATAATTGATTCGTCCAAACGTCAGCGCTCGATACACCAAGCCACAACACACGGGCTACTACTGTGTCTTAACGTCTCAGGCACGTCAACGCTGCACTGGAACGTGTTTCGTTCTAGCGGCGCATTGAAAAAACTGGTGACCTTCACGACGGGAATTCGTTCCAAACGCAAGAACTGGCGAGACGCTGTCATCGTGAAAGCATCATCGCTATAAGCAATGATATGCCTGAAACTCCAGTGAAATCACTTCCCAAATCAACATTGGTTCGCCTGTCTGAAACGTCTACCATTGGCGCTTTTCAAAACAGACACTTTTGATTTAGCTGATGAGTTTTGCGGAACCAGAAAAATTGATAGACGAGCAAGAAATCGACTCATCTGTCGGTGTACGCAAACGAACTCACATGTCACGTCGACGTGTCAAACGAAAATCGTCGAGACCACAGAAGGCTCGAGGCAATCGACCGAGGCTTGGTTGGCTAGTGCGACCGCAAGCGCGTACTCCGCTTTTCGCACAAACGACCACTGACGCTACTTCAGGAGAGCCAAATGTCGGCGGTGCAGATCCGTTGACTCTCAGAAGCGGCATGCAAAAAACGGATGAAAGTCTGCGATATCTTGAGCAGGCTCGACGGCCAATCGCGTCTTTGTATTTTTTGTTTCCGCTGATCGTGATCTATGAAGTCGCCAAGATCTTTATTGGCCCTCGGACGGCTTGCAGTGGGATTGACTACTGGATCTGCGAACTGATGAGTCTGTTTGGAGCCGGCCAATTGGTGGTTCTGCCGATGCTAATGACGGCAGTCCTGCTCGCATGGCATCATCGCAAGGCAGACCAATATAGCGTGAGATCCAGAGTCTTTCCCAAGATGGCCTTCGAGGCGTTGGGCATGGGGCTCATGCTGTTTCTAGTGGCTCACGTATTCTTGGTGCTGTTCGGCAATGGCCCTGACGCAGGACGCGTGGCCGATCCGTATCACTGGACCGTTGGAACGGCGACTTGGTGGTCGAGCGTCGTTACCTATATCGGAACAGGCATTCACGAGGAACTGATCTTCCGGGTGCTGATCATGCTGCCGCTGGTGATATTGTTGACGAAGCACTTAGAGACGCGCTTTCATGCCGCCGTCATTGCAGGCGTGATTTCTAGCCTGCTGTTTGCGATCGCCCATGTGGATTGGTTCAATCCGGCTGGTGAGCCCTTTCATGAGCTAACGTTTTTATTTCGCTTTGTCGCGGCAAGCGTGTTCGCCACCGTGTTCCACTATCGGGGCTTCGGCATCGCGGTGGGGACGCACATTACATATAACGTTCTGACGTTGCTGTCGAGCTAACTAGAGTTCCATGATTGGTCCTACACCGTCGCGTGAAGCCACATAGATGGGGATGGAATCGCCAATTTTCTTGTGATGCGTTGCCACAGCGACGTCCGGATGATTGTTGTCCTCCGACAGATGACAAAGACAGGCCCACTTAAGACGCGCGTTATCGCCTTTTGAAAGTACGTCGTGAATCAGTTCGGCTGAATCATCATTGGAAAGGTGGCCACCGGGCCCGGAGATGCGTTTTCGCAAACGCAATGGATAGCGCCCATTCTCCAGCATCTTCGGATCGTAATTGCTTTCGATGATCACGGCGTCCAACGATTGGAGGACTTCTTTGAGTCCGTCGAAAGCATGTCCCAGATCGGTCAGAATCCCAACACGGTGCTGCCGATCTTCGACCACGTAGGCCAGACCTTCGGCGCTGTCGTGGGGGGTAGGGATCGAATTAACGATGACATCTCCAAAGTGCAGACTGCTACCGGCGGTGAAGATCCGTACGCGTTCCATCTTGCCAATCTTCAGATAGCGACGTGATGCCAATAGTGTGCGGCGGGTGATGTACACCGGCATGCCGAACTTGCGCTGGAAAATACCCATCGATTTGGCATGGTCACTGTGATCGTGAGTGATCAATAATGCATCGACATCACGGATGTCGCGCCCGTGTTCGGCCAAACGCAACTCTGCTTGACGCGCGCTAATCCCGGCATCAAACAGTAATCGAACGCTCCCCGTTTCCACGTAAAAACAATTGCCGTTACTTCCTGATTGCAGCGAGATGATTTTCATTGGTTGGGAGTTTTTTGTTTGGAAGTTTTTTGTTGGGAGGTGGCGGGTTAGTTTTCGGGAACGTTACGCATGAAATCGGCGACCTGTTCGAAGAAGACACGTAGGTTCAGCGCCACTTCTTTTGGCACTTCTGATTCCTTCATGGCGGCGGACATCAATTCAATCCATCGATCGCGCTCGGCGATGCCAATTTTGAACCCCGCATGACGCATGCGCAGCCGTGGATGGCCTTGTTGTTGAATGTATCGGTCGGGACCACCGAAACGGTAGACCAAGAAATCGCGCAGACGTTGTTCGGCTCCTTCCCAATCCTGATCTGGATACATTGGCCCAATCAAATCGTCTTGGCGAACTTTTTGATAGAACGCGCTGACCAGCCGCGCGAATCCATCTTCGCCCATGACATCAAATACTTGTGATTCTTCCATCGCATGATTAAAACGATTTCACTGTGAATTGAACAGGCGTTCGGGACAGATAGTGCTGTGAGATTGGAACCCTTCGGCGGTTGTCTGCTGTAATCAGAGCACTTGGATTTTCGAAATATCGGTGGAAGCTGACCATGCGATTTTCCCATTTAAAGAAAAATCGGATACAATCAAATTGCTTTCAGTTGTGATGGTTAAGTGACCATCAACTTTTCAAGCGCTCTTTCGTTAGGCAGGTTTCTATGAATCAGCAAGCGTCTTCTTCACCGTCAGAGAACAAAGTGCGCGGCGGCGGTATGCTGGCGAAACTGAAAACGTTTTCGCTTTTGGGCATCGAAGCTATGCCAGTGGAAGTCGAGGTCGATGTTTCTCCTCGAGCGCTTCCCAAAACGATTCTTGTCGGCCTTCCCGAAGCCGCGGTGCGGGAGAGTACTCATCGAGTCGAACGAGCGTTGGTGAATTCTGGTTTTGTTCGCCCGTCTGATCGCGTCGTGATCAATCTAGCGCCGGCCGAACTTCCTAAACAGGCCGCGTCTTTTGATCTGCCCATTAGTCTTGGCATACTCATCGGCAGCGGACAGGTTGCGTCGGATCGCTTGAGCGATTTTGCCGTGGTGGGTGAACTGGCACTTGAAGGCCACACGCGGCCGGCCAAGGGCGTGCTGTCGATGGCGATTGAGGCTCGTGACTCTGGTCTCAAAGGGATCGTCGTGCCATTTGAAAATGCTGGAGAGGCGGCGGTGGTCGAGGGCTTGGACGTGATTGCCGTCAGTTCATTATCGGAGGCAGTAGGGTTCTTTTCGGGAGATCTTGAAATAGAGCCCACTCCTTCTGGCATTGATTTATTGTTTGAAGAATTTTCGGCGTACGATTTTGATTTTGCTGACGTGCGCGGACAGGAGATGGCCAAACGCGCCATCACTGTCGCGGCCGCTGGTGCGCACAATATTTTGATGGTTGGGCCGCCGGGCTCCGGTAAGACGATGCTGGCCAAACGCATTCCGACTGTGTTGCCTCAGTTGACGCCTCAGGAATCGATTGAAACGACACGCATCTACAGCGCTGTAGGGAGATTGCGAGCAGGCCAACCGTTGATGGCAAAACGACCTTTTCGTTCGCCCCATCACACCATCAGCGAAGCAGGCCTGGTTGGAGGAGGCAGCACGCCCACGCCGGGTGAGATTTCGATGGCCCACAACGGCGTGTTGTTTCTTGATGAGCTTCCCGAATTCAACCGCAAGACGTTGGAGGTGCTGCGGCAGCCGCTTGAAGATCGCGTTGTGACGATTTCTCGCGCTTTGTCATCCACGACGTTCCCTGCCGATTTCATGCTGGTAGCGGCACTGAATCCTTGCCCTTGCGGCTATCGAAGCGATCCAAGACGTAGCTGTAATTGTACGCCGCCGCAAATTGAAAAATACATGGGAAAGATCAGCGGGCCGTTAATGGACCGAATCGACATTCATGTGGAAGTTCCGGCGGCCGAGTTTAAAGAGTTGTCCTCGAAGAAGCTGGGTACATCCAGCGAATCGATTCGCGCAGATGTGACGATTGCTCGATCGGCGCAGCTTGAGCGTTTTGACGGCATGCCAATTTTGTATAACGCACAGATGAGCAGCAAGCAGATCCGCGAGTTTTGTCCTTTGGATGCCGAGTGCATGAACATGTTGAAGGTCAGCGTCAACGAGTTCGGGCTCTCCGCGCGGGCTCACGACAAAGTCTTGCGACTTTCACGTACGATCGCTGATATAGATGGTTCGCCCGATATTCAACAGCATCACCTCGGCGAAGCGATCAACTACCGGATGCTCGATCGGGATGCATGGCAGTAGCTGATAGTCGTTGATCGCTCTGTGATCTTTACGTCAGTCACCGAACTACGCTACTTCATCAGGAAAGAACCCAGCAACATCGCCAGACCAATTCCACCGACGGCGTAGAGGCCCAGTGCGAGCCAAGTGAGAATCTCACTCTGTTTGTTGGCTTTGAGAAAAGGTGGCTCGGCAAAATCGCCAAGATCCTCGGTCTTGGTAAGTGCGGTTGCTAGCCCATAAAGCTGGTCAGGACTCAGGCCGCGTACTTCGGCGCGCGTCAGTTCGACCTGTTCTTCAATATCAATCGGCGTGTGAAGCGACCTAGCATAAAGATGCAGGCCCAGTCCTGCCCCGCCAAAGATAACCGCCAGCGCCAAACCGGCGGTGAACAAGCCTTTGCGGGCCGCCGACATCGTCCTATCAGGGGGGGGCGTTGCCGATTCTATCAGTGGCAGCTTCTTTATTTCACCAAGCTTGGGAGCCTCGATGGCTTCTCCGCAGCCGGTACACGCGAGCGTTTGCCCAGACTGCTGAGGGCTAATCTGATTACCGGCATCACATAGAGGGCAGGGCAGAAGAAATAGATCGGGCATGAGGTGAAGTCAATTACTGTTGATAATGTACGGTGCAGGCGAGGAGGCCGAGCCCGGCGGATGCATCACATAATAGCAACCGTCGTTCTACTTTGCAGGGTGTCCATTGAATCGCCGAACTCAAAGGTGAAAACTTGGCTTCCAGCTCTAGATGTGCCTTTCTCAGCTCAACACCCAGGCAGCCGGCGGCAACCGGGCTTGGTCAGCCAAAATTTCTGATAAGCGAGGCGCTGTGACACAAGGACATTTCATGTAGGAGCCTAATAGCGTGATCAATCGGTAGCGGGAAGCAATTATCCCCAACCCGGACATTGTGGCTATTCAAATGGCTCTTTCGCCCGCATCCCTCGCTAGCGTCTAGTTGAAAGTTACGATTTTTTCGAGGCGTTAACCTCGCCATTGTGAACCTTGAGGCGATGTTTTCCGTACGCAACCCGCGTGCCTAAATCAGCTGTTTGAAAAGTTTCTGGCCGAGGAAGATAGGAGTCATAAAATCCTCTCATCGGCTTAAAAATAGCTGGACCGCAAAAGTGTGTTGAGTACAATTTCGGAGGTCAGAAAAACGAAACTTTCGCTGTATCGACAGCCCACCGAACTTCCGCTTCCACAGCCTTTGTTCAAACCGAAAGTCATTTCGTTAACGACCAGCGTATTGCTCCGTCTGGAGAGGCGCCAACTTCAGTGGAACTGCAAGTTGGAAGGAGGGATGCCCGAGATGGGATTGCGGGATGGAATTTCTTTATAGCAGGGCTGTTATTCTAATTGATTTCGATTGGCTTACGCACCGACGCTGCCAAAATTGAGACGTGCCAAGGATAGATGAGGTGTTCGGGCAGAGACGAATCTTCAAGGCGGATAATTAATTACACCGATTGAAGATCTTGTTTTCCTATCACTACTAATCAGACTGGCCGTATCAGAAGAAATCATTGACACCTGTTAGTTAACCCAAATCTTTTTCCAAATTTCTATCTCGATTAAAGTTTTGTAAATTTAGGTGTTAGACTTCGATGTTCGCCAGAGGATCTGTGATTGCTCCCAGTTTCAAATTTAGCGTCCATCACGTCATCGACGTTCTAACGCTTGTGGTTCGTCATTGATCATGATTTAAGTTACGCGTGACAAACCACTGGGTTGCTTGAGACGGCAACCACACTAATCGGATTAACCCCTAACCCCTGCCAGGAGTTCAGACTTGTACGACGCACTGATCGAAGACGAAGATTCAACACGTACACGTGCATCTAAAGGTGATTTTGCCTCAGTCGTTGAGGCCGGCGCACACACCCCACCAGCAGCAGCAACCGATGAACTTGATTTGGGTCGCAGAAGCCCCAAAACGGGTGCCGAAGAGTTGCGCTCGGGAATGGACGAGACCGATGCATGGTCCGATGATCCAGTGCGGATGTATCTGACTCAAATGGGTGAGATTCCGCTGCTGACACGTACCGAAGAAATCACGCTGGCCAAACGTATCGAAGACACCCGTCGTGAGTTCCGCACCAAACTTCTTGAGTGCGATTACGTGATGAGAGTGGCCTACAAGACGTTGGTTCGTGTTCATCGCGGCGAATTGCCTTTTGACCGAACTGTTCAGGTTTCGGTTACCGACCGCTTAGAAAAAGAACAGATCCTCGGCCGCATCCGCCACAACTTGACTACATTGTCGGTTTTACTGAAACGCAACCATCACGATTTCATGGTCGCCTCGTCCAAGAGCCAACCCAAGAGTAAGCGTAAAGCCGCTTGGGAGAATCTTGGTCGTCGTCGCCGTCGCGCTGTTCGACTGATTGAAGAGCTGGGGCTTCGTACCCAACGAATCGAATTGATGATTCGTATGATTGAGGACTTTAGCAATCGTGTCGACGATTTGCTCGAACGTATCCAAGAACACAAGAAAGCTCGCAAGCCAGCGCACGAGCGTGAAGCTTGGGTTCAGGAAATGCGAACAATTCTTGTTGCCTGTCAGGAAAGCCCGACCAGTTTGCGGAACCGAGTCAACTACCTCCGGGAGGTATACACACGGTACCAAAAAGCCAAACGCGAGCTGTCAGAGGGTAACCTTCGTTTGGTGGTTTCCATTGCCAAGAAGTATCGCAACCGCGGGCTGAGTTTCCTTGACCTAATACAGGAAGGAAATGCCGGTCTGATGCGTGCGGTGGATAAGTTCGAGTACCGTCGTGGTTTCAAGTTTTGTACTTATGCCACGTGGTGGATCCGTCAGGCGATTACACGTGCTGTTGCGGATCAGAGCCGTACGATTCGAATACCAGTTCATATGGTCGAAACCATGTCGCGTGTGCGTTCAGTGTCGCGACAACTGCTTCAGGAGTTGGGACGCGAGCCGTCGCTTGAAGAAGTCGCCAAGCGTAGCGAGACAACCATTGAAGAGGCGCGTCGCGTATTGGCGATGAGCCGCTATCCGATTAGTCTTGATCGTCCGGTCGGCAACAGTGAAGACAGCCACTTTGGTGACCTACTTCCAGACGGGGAAGCCGAAAGTCCTTCGATCGGTGCCGGTCAGGAGATGCTCAAAGGACGCATTCAAGATGTCCTCAAGACGCTCAGCTATCGCGAACGCGAAATCATTAAACTGCGTTATGGTCTCGGTGACGGGTATAGCTACACTTTGGAAGAAGTGGGCCATATCTTTAAGGTCACACGAGAGCGTATTCGCCAGATCGAAGCGAAGGCTGTTCGTAAACTTCAACAGCCAAGTCGCAGCCAAGAATTGGTTGGGTTCCTCGACTAGGAAACTAGGACGACAATTAGATTTGCAAAAGGGCATCCATTGCTAACGCGGTGGGTGCCCTTTTTGCTTGCTACCATACAATCGATCGCGTAAATTTCGCAAGCTGGAAACTTACGCCACGTGGGGTAAGCTTCTAGCTTGCCGCTCAACCGCCACCGCATTGATTAATGACTGTTTTAATAAAGGCAAACAGATTTCCCCCCAAAACGGGTCTGATTGCGAAAATGAGCGATCGGAAACTGCTATCGTTTTCCAAACCAAACCAGAGCTTAAACCTTGTTGCACGTGGGATTGTTTTTGGCGTTAATCGCGACACAAAAGCCGTCTTGGAGCCTTCGAACATGGTAAGTTTTACAAACATCGGATGCACAACGGATTGGTTGCTGAAGAACAGAGATTAAACATTAACTGGCCGTCGTGACCGTACGTGTCACGCTCCTCAGCGATACAGATAGTGAAGAGAGAAACTCACTTATCTGGAGAAAACCCAACTATGCCCAAATACTATATCCAATCTGGTAACGTTTCTTTTGTTGTTTGTGCCAACGACCCTCAAGGTGCTGCTTTGTGGACGATGCACCGCACGATCGATGACAAGATTTGTGAATACGAAGATGAATTGAGTCTTCGCAGCCACTTGGCCCAAGATGCAGCGGATTACGAAGAACCAATTGATGGTGTGCCCGAGAATGTTCCCTTCGAGCCGATGCTCGAAGGATTGGCCGAATTTGATGAGACGATCTCTATCAGCGAATTAGGCTTTGGCCGAGACGATAGTGGGTGTTTAGAAACCGACGAAGTATTCACCCATTGGCGTCAACTGATGGCGGCCGTCGATCGCCTGTTTGACAAGCCGGATGTGCAGTAAAGTTGAAAGCTAAGCAAGCGGGACGCGTGCACTACGATGAGGTTGGTACGGGCGATTGGCTCAAGCGAAAATCGATCAGCTTTACTTCGGCGCTGGATCGACCGCGGAAGTCATTGACCATTGGCTCGAATGCGAAATCGTAAGATGCATTGATGTCTTTGAGCTTGGGAAGCCATTCGGGTTTTCCGAAAGCGACCGCGCGAATCGTCGCGCTGTGCTGTTTCAATTTCAGCGACAGATGTCGGCCTTCGGAGCCCATCGTTTTCACTTCTTCGGCCAACTGAACGTCGGTGGCACAGAGAATCGGTCGCGGATTGTTCTGGCCAAACGGAGCCAGTTTCTCTAGGTCTCGAATCATCGAAACGGTGATTTGACCGATGGTAGTTTCAGCGTCGATGTCTAGGTCGGGAATCAGTTCTGCAACGCTGACCTGTTCGATCACCTGTTGGAAAAATTCGTCGCGAAACGCATCAACATTTTCAGGTTTGATCGACATTCCCGCCGCAGCCCGATGCCCTCCAAATTTGATCAGATGTTCTTGGCTGCCAGCAATGGCGTCGTAAAGATTCACGCCGCAAGCGGATCGCGCCGAGCCGACGGCAGGTCGGCTGCCAAGTGGGTCAACCGAAAATAACACCGTCGGGCGATGGTACTGTTGAGCCACCCGTCCAGCGGCGATGCCCAGAACACCCAGATGCCAATCATTCCCGGCAACCACAATCGCCGGGTCGCACTCTGGATCGAAATCTTTCTCGATTAACTCCCGCGCGCTTTTGAGAATCTTGCGATCTAGACTGTCGCGATTTTTGTTCAATTCGTTGATATGGTCAGCCAACTGAACGCCACGGTCCTCGCAATCACAGATTAGCAATTCGACGCCAAGTTGAGCTTGTCCCAAACGGCCTGAAGCATTGAGGCGAGGCCCCACCATGAAAGCGATGTCGCTCGATTCGAGCGTAGGTTTACCGGCGACTTTGGCTAGCTTCATCAGGTGTTCGAGGCCCGGGTTGGCAAACTTACGCATGCAGTTGAGGCCGTGATGAACGATGATTCTATTTTCGTCCAGTAACGGCACCACATCGCAGACCGTTCCAATGGCGGCCAAAGATACGGCTCGGAATAGGAGGTTTCGAAATCGCTCGGGAAGCTTCGGGCTGCCAGTGCGACCGGTACACAACGCCCATGCCAATTTGAACGCGACACCAGCGCCGCACAGTCCCGCAAATGGGTAAGGCGATTCTGGTAGGCCTGGGTGAACGATCGCAAGTGCTTTGGGGAGGGTTGGCCCGACATGGTGATGGTCGGTGATGATCATTGGCAGACCAATGCGCGTGGCGTGTGCGACCTCATCGACGCTGGTGATACCGCAGTCGACAGTGATAATCAGTTGAGCTCCGCGCTCTTTGAGTTTATCGAGATTCGTCGTGCTCACCCCGTAGCCATCATCCAAGCGATTGGGAACGAAGTAATGAACGTCTGCGCCAAGTGCTTGTAGGCAGAGATAGACAATGGCGGTCGATGTCATCCCATCGGCATCGTAATCTCCATAGACGAAGATCTTTTCGCTACGATCAACGGCGGCAAGGATTAACTCGACGGCTTTGCTGATTCCCGGTAGTTCTTCTGGGGCACGCAGGCCGGTCATTTTCAGATCCAAAAATGATTGGACCTCATCGGGCCGGCTGATACCTCGAAGCGCTAGAAGCTGTGCGACGA
>CALHPU010000006.1 GCA_938036435.1 uncultured Pirellulaceae bacterium
CGACAATGTCGATCGAATCTGGCAATTTCGCTTCTACTTGCCAGCGGGTTACAACAAGAACGATTTCTCAGGAAACGGTCGGGTAGCAGCGGAGAGATTCTATTGTAACGGTAGCAGTAGCTGGGGTTCGGGCAGCCCTCGGCCTGAGGCAGTCAATAAGCTGTTTGCAATTAGTTTAACCAAGAAGGAGAAACATATTGAAATCTACTCTTCCTTGGGAAATACCACTCACTGGCGACCTCCTGATCCCAATGTTGACATCAATGAATTAGTGATCCAACCCGTTGCGTCGTTTGGAGATCCTGCGCGTTCGTTCGGATCTGAGGAAATCATTCCCCTTTTTAAGATTTACGATCCGGCTACCGCTAAAGAAAAGATTGTCAACGGCCAGAAGCTAACGACCTACTCAGGCGGAATTTTGGCCATGTATCCAGCCTCGCAAGCAAATCGTTTCAAATTGCTGCAAAAAGGCAGACACATGAAATTAGACGAAGTTCCAGAGGGAACAAACCTTGAATAGTTCACCACAGAAAAACCCAATGAGAGTTCGATTTTCGTTGTGGTATCTCATCATTTTCACCGCGTTCGTCGCGGCTTGGACCTCCGCAATGGTAGCCCGTCAAAAACTACCGTCGCTGCAAAAGCAGCGCGATACGTTGGCTCGTCTGACGACGCGTCTAGAGATCGGCGATTCGACATCAACTGTTTTTAGATCGCTGCCACCGGTAGCCCGCGGCTTTGAGTCATACAATGTTTACATTCCAGAAGGTAAACCTCGAGAGCTGCGATTCTTTTGCGGGAACGTCTCTCAGGTGGGATTTTCGCGGGAATTCGAAACCGCCCCATTAAGTTCCGGACAACATCAAATTGTTTTCCGAGCGCAGGACCGTCTGGATGAGGGCTATCGATTTCAACTGTACGTTGATGAGCAACTCGTTATCGAGAAAACCATGGGTAAGGAGTGGATGCCCCTAGGCTGGAGATCTGCCAATGGCTTAAACACACAACCAAGGTCACCGTCCTGCTCACCATTGACCGGTAGAGCATACACTCCTCGAGTCGACTACGGGAAACACAACTACTTCAACGGAAGCTACGACCAATGGGCTACTCAGCTTGGTTATCAATTGTGGATCGACGATGTTGGTCGAACTCCTCAACCGATCAGTGACTTTACGGGATTGTTCAAGCACTCGCATGATCAATCAATCGGACTACGCGATGGCCCAAGAATTTCCAATACCCCTTGGGCGCCAGCTCTGGGCCTCGAATTCAATCATCCTGCAGCTCGCTGCTACGCAAGTGTTCTCACGATCATTCCAGAGTTTATCATCGACGGTGAAGTCGCGGCTTCTGCGCAAACAAACGGAGCATCACCATGGAAGATAAGCGAATCGGCTTACAAAAAAGAAGAATTAAAATCGGAATATAGCTCGACCACTCAATCACGGTCGATATTTTTGCACGCCACCGTTCCTTTCACTGGAAAGATCTCACCTGTGATCGAGCTTCACTGGACCAAAGATCGACCGAATGATGTTGGTCTGCGCCTACCCACGGTACCCGCCAACGCTTCGATCAAACGTTGGCGGTTGAGAAGCATCGAAGGAGTGCGTCACCTTTGGCGAATAATTGAACACGGTGATCAAACCATCGACATCCGTAAGTCCAACGGGCCAACTGACACAAACACCCAAACAGCCGATGCTGCGATTAACCGAATCTCAATTCCACTTAACAGCCCTGATCAGGAAACACAGTCTTTCAAATGGCGAACCAATATCACACAACCCCTCCAAATCTTTCAACGCAAGAGCGCCGACTCGGAGGCGCTCAAAGATATTGATGTGTACAAAGGTTTGCCCTTTGAGTTTGGATACGAAATCTCAGCTTCGGCCAACGCGGAAGCTTGGGCGATCTACCAAGACAATGATTCCTTTTTCAAGACGCCGATTCCCGGTGGTCGAGTCATCGATGAAGTCGTGATCGAACTCGACGCAAAGGATCCGTCGTGGACTTGGCTTCGTTTGGAACCACTTAAAGATGAACAGTAGTTCCTCACGCATTATCTAACACAATTTTCAACAGAAGGCCGCAAAGACAAGAACAGAAAAGCGCTGAAATAAGATCGCCAACTTGTTTCATTGCGAACTTCGCGAGCCTAGCGTCTTAAGCAGCGGCGTTTTACTACGTTAGTTCAGTCAGGACGTCACGAGACGAATGAAGAACTCGAACAACTAGAATTCCGTCTTCAACAATTTGGTAGAAGATCTTGTAGTTTCTGAACGGTCGTCTCACGTACCAAACCCGTAAGTTTTTGTGCTTTGGGTGAATGTACTCTTTGCCCATTGCCGGCATCGCGGCCAACAAATTGAAAGTCCATTCGGCTGCAATCAAAAATCGACGAGCCGCATCTAGATTATCTCGTTGAATGTGCGCCGCGAGCTCATCGAGATCGACGAATGCTTGAGGGGACTTGTTGATGCTTGGCACAAATAATTCGTAGTTATGGATTCGATTGACGGCTGTTAATTCGGCTGTGCAACTCTTGCCAATCGCTACCTGCCATCGACGAGGCTGGGCCACTTTGAAATCCCGCATCAATCTTCGCATCGAGATCTTGTTTAGAGATTTGGCCTGCCGAAAGATGATCTGGGGCACCAAAATCTTCGGTCGCATCTGCCTGTACTAAATACGCGACATACGCAGCGATTTCGCCGGGAAATCCAGCTGCTGCTGCCCGCTGTTGAATTAGAGCTTCCATATCTTTAGGCAAGTCGATCTGCATAGTTTCACCTATCTTTGTTTGGCATTCAAACTGCGTTTATCGTTCCACAGTTACAGCCAAAAGTCAACAATTCAAGCCACGAAATGGTTTCCATACGCAAACTCTTAAACCACCGTGGGTTGATTTCCGTTTGAGAAACAGGTTGTTTCCTAACGACGGCAGAAAATCAAATAGAACGAAGGAACTAAATAGAGTGCCATCAACGTCGCGCCGGCAACACCTGCGGCAATGGTCACCGCCAAAGGCGGCCAGAACCCGCCACCTGAAAGAATCAGCGGTGTGAAACCGGCGATCGTAGTCAACGTTGTGGCGACGATGTGCCGAGTGCAACCGCTGACGGTGGTCACAAGCGCTGCTCGATCGATCCGCGCGTCTCCGTCCTGCTGCGAAATCGCTGCAAGCACCACGATCGAGTCGTTGATCGCCACGCCAACCAATCCCATCGTTCCAACGATCGCCATAAAGCCCAGCGGATATCCGAACAGCGTCAATGCTAATCCAGAGAGACCGATCGATAGACCGCCAACAATCGCGACAATCAATGCTTGTCGAAATGAGCCCAACGACCCGACGAGGGTCAGGACCATTAGCGCCAGCAACAGAGGCGCGCTGGCAATCAATTGTTTGACGGCATGGCTGCGCTGAGCCGCCTCGCCGCCAAATGTCAATTCGTACCCCGATGGAAGAATGAAATCTGACATCTCCAGTCGTTCCTTAAAATCGGCAACGACTTTCGAAGGCAAAACGCCCGGCCGAATGTACGCCATGATCTCGTTTGTTCGCAGACCATCGACCCGCACAATCGCACCGACGTCGCCGTCGAGCACTACGTTGGTCACCGCCGAGAGTGGTGTTCCGGATCGCCGGGAGCGCGCGGTTGAAGCGTTTAACGCTCGAGTAGATCCTGTTGCGGAATCAGGTCTGCCTCCCGAAGCGCTTCCATAAATTTCAAGCGCACCCAAACGAGCAAAATTTTCCGCTGGCGATTTGGCGTCGGCGATTTTCACCCGCACTGGAATTTCCAATCCACCGTCAAACGCCGTTCCGGCCGAAACACCCTCTAAGTTTTGATACATCTGCCCGGCAATCGCCGCCCGGTTCAATCCCGCCTCAGAAGCTTGCTGGGGATCGACTTCTACCGAAAGTTTGGCGATCGTCTCTTCCAGATCCGATCGCGTGTGCGTTACCTCTGGCAGTTGCGTTAAAGACAACCGAAGCTGGCTGCCAACATCGCGCAGGACATCTAAATCGGGTCCCTGCAGATGCAGTTCGACAGGCGCGTCAAACGGCGGGCCTTGCTGCAACTGTCGTACAATCACCCGAGCGTGAGAAAAATCCTGATCTAGACGTTGTTGCAATCGATTGACGACGTGTAACGAATCCTCACCGGGATTCAAGTCAACAATCGCCTGAGCATAAAACGGTGTGCCGCGGCGGCGAGGAACCACGTTGTAGTAAAACGTGGGCGCACTGCGTCCGATGAACCAGTACGCATTGGCCACGCCTTCATCGCCCACCACACGACTTTGCATGGCCGACACGGTTTGGCGTGTTTTCTCCAACACGCTGTCAGCACTCAATTCAACTTCGATCTGAATTTGCTGCCGATCGGAGGCGGGAAAGAACTGCTCCGGTAATTGCGCTGCCGTCCAAAAACCTAATGCGGGTAACGCCGCGGAAACCAAAACACCCAACAGAGGAAACCGAAACGCCACGCCCAACGACCAGTGATATAAATTTCTCAACAGCGGAAGCTCCACCCCCTGTTTGGTCGATATATGCTGCCCGCCTGATGGTTGCAGAAACGCAAACAGCGCAGGAATTACTGTCATCGACAGCAGGAACGAGGCTGAAATCGCTAGGATCACACTGATCGCGATCGTGCCAACAAATTCGCCCGAAGGTCCCGGTAAAGTTGCAATCGGCAAAAATGCCAACGTCGTTGTCAGCGTCGAACCGGCCAGCGGAACTTTCAAATGAGCAATACTGCCCATCACAGATTCCACCACTGAACTGCCTCTTGACCGACGCAAGCGAATATCTTCGACGATCACGATCGCATTGTCGATCAGTAATCCGAGCGCCACGATCAAGCCGGTGATCGACATCTGGTGAAGTGGAATTTCCATCACGCGCATGGCCAACAATACCAATGCCGCCGAAAGTGGAACGGCCAGCCCGACGACAATCATGCTTCGCCATCCCATCAGCAACCACACAATGCCGACAACCGCCAACGTTCCGAGGATCAAATTCCTCAGCAACGTTTCCAGCCTCGCAGAAATATGTTGCTGTTGCTGAAAAAGCGACTCGATGGAGACCTCCGCGCGATAGGTATCGCTAAACTCGACGATCAGCTGATTCAATTCAGCCGTCCACTCCGGCATTGAACTTGACTCGTTGACCAGCGCGCCGACGACAGTCGCCTCCCGACCATCGATCAAGGCGATATCTTGTCGAGGTGTCTTCATCATACGGTTGACTTCGGCCATTTCGCCGAGAGCGACCGACTGTCCCGTGCCATCGTTGATCAGAAACTTTGCTAAAGCACTTTCACTGGTTGCAGCATCTGGCAAATCCAACAGGATCGACGATTCGGTGCTACGCAATCCGCCAGCGGGCTGCGTGACGAAATTCGTCGACACCTGAGATGCGATTTCCTGTACCGTCAATCCGGATGCCGATAACACCTGTGGATCAACTTCGATCAACAATTCCTCGCCGCCATCTCCGAAGACGTCAACTTGTTCGGTCCCCGACAGCCCACTAATTCGATCGGCAAACTGACCGGCAATACGGCTGACCAATGCTTCTCCCGAAGATGATCGGTCGCGCCATTGCAACGCGATGATGGCCGCATAAGCCTTGAGAGGAAAGATCTCTAGTTCAGGTTCGAGACATCCCGCCGGCAATTCCACTTGAGCCGCATCGACGGACTTGTCGATGCGATCCCAAACTTCGTCCACCTGATTCACATCGTCACGCAATTCGACAATCAGATTGGAGATGCCTTGGCGGCTGTTAGAGCGCACTTGTTTGATTTCGAAAATATTTTGAAGTCGACGTTCCAACCGACTGGAGACAAACGACTCCACTCTTGCCGCATCAGCACCGGGAAACGCGGTGCTAACCACACCGACGCGTTTGCGCAAAACAGGATCCTCTAACGTCGGAATCACCAGCGCCGAAGACAACCCACCAACAAGAATCACGCCCAGCAACAGCACTAGGATTCGTGGGTTTCTTCTAAGAAATTCGGCCATCATGATGACGGCCCCTCTAATTGATCTGCCGGCGCTGCAACCGCTGGCGATTCAACCGGGAAGTTTGCCGATTCGTTACCAACGGTAGGAGTCACATTTTGCCCCGGCACAATGCGATGCGTGCCCTCAGCGATCACCAGATCACCATCTTTAAGCGCTCCGGTCACATAGGCAGTATCGTTTTCGACATAGATGACATCGATCGCGCGCTGGCCTGCAATGGTGCGTCCGTTGATGGACTCTAAGACCATCGTCGACCACAAACCGCCCGATCGCTGTTGCATTGCCGAAAGCGGCAACCAAAAACCGTTCGCCTCACGGAAACTGTCAAAGCTCACCTTTACAACACTGCCCAGTGCGTACTTAACCGAGGAAAGATCACTCGTAATTTCCAAT
Organism: uncultured Pirellulaceae bacterium; assembly: GCA_938036435.1. GTDB lineage: Bacteria > Planctomycetota > Planctomycetia > Pirellulales > Pirellulaceae > Mariniblastus. The sequence goes on from CALHPU010000006.1 coordinate 6,448, forward strand.
AGTACTTTTTGTGTTCTCGTTGACCGATCCACCTGTGGTGCCACCGACTTGATCACAGCCTGTGCGGCGATCTCACCTTCCATCACGACCTCTAGTCGCCGCCCAACAAACTGAGCCTGAGCCGTTTTGGCCGCGATACTGACCTCGATCGTCGGATCCGAATCAGAAACCACTTCCGCCAACGGGTTGCTTGGACCTGTCATCTTTCCGGGCCACGCATCGATACTGGAAAGAGTTCCAGAAAAGGGTGCGACCAGCGTTGAGTTTTCGATCTGCAAGTCAATTCTGGCCAACTGATTTTCTAGCTCTCTTACTCGTGCGTCGGCCTGTTGAGATTTAGCCGACTCCAACGCACTGGCAACTTGCTTGCGATCAATGTCCAGTCGGACGATGTCGTATTGCGCAATGATCTCGCCTGTCGTTACCTTTTGGCCTGTGGCTTTCGAAACCAGCGCGACTTTGCCCGGCGTACCAAAAGCCAAACGGGCTCTTTGGCCGGGCTGCAGCGTTCCGTAATAAGTCGCCACTTGGTTGTATTGATTGGCTTGTGCGACACGAACCACGTTTACCGACCTTGCGGGAAGGTTTTCGAGATCGGCATTGGGTATCGCCTGTGAGTCACGGCAGCCAGTCGTCACAGTCAGCAGCGCACACCACCACCACAGCAGAAACGAGCAAACTGCCAAGGCTCTCAAATTTGAAGAAGAGGCTGTCTTTGCGGGCACTGGTTAAAACGGATAAGAACGAAACGAACTCAAAGAAATCTGTACGCGGCAAATCTGCCCAAGGACCAAACGAAGAGGCGATTTTATGCGCTCCGCCTCACAATGGGGTATCCAAAACCGGCCCAGCCCATCATTCTTCAAATCAGCCCGGGCGACTTTTCGGATTGGGCAAAACTTCAGCGATTGAAACACGACAAGGCAACGCTGCAAGGGAACGCTGCAAGGGAACGCGGCACAAAACACTATCAGGAACAAACTGACCTTAGCGGGGGATCTGTCTCCTTTGTTTCCCTATCGCTAGCTCGTTACGCAGAGTTTATTCTACTTTATGTCACTGAAGATCTCCAAACTAGGCCGAATAGAGCTAATATGAAAGTGACCTCAATACCCCGCCGGAAATACTTTTCATGAAGCGTCATCGACCAGCCCATCCGAAGTCACTTAGAACCCAAACAAAGCTCAATGCTCAGCGCGGGTTCGCTAAAAATCAGCGCTTATACATCGAGCGTTTGGAAGACCGCCGCATGCTCGCCGGCGATGGTCTGCAAGCTCAGTACTTCAACACCGACGACCTTTCAGGGCCAGCAGTGGTGCGTGTTGATTCCTCGATCGATTTCAACTGGGGCTCAGGCTCTCCAGATGCTTCTATTGCCGCCGATACATTCTCTGCACGTTGGAATGGCCAACTTGAAGCCCAGTTCACCGAAACACACACCTTCTACGTCAACGCCAACGACGGAGCCAGATTATGGGTCAATGGAGTTCTGTTGATTGACCAATTTGACAACCCGCTGGTTCTTGACGCATCAGCAAGCATCGACCTGATCGCAGGCCGCCGCTACGACATTCAATTCGAGTTCCGAGAAAACACCGGCGGCGCGTCTGCTAAACTCGAATGGGATAGCCCAAGCCTCAACCGAGAGGTCGTTCCCACCAGCCAACTGTATTCTGGCCATCGCGGAAGTTTAACTTCTGAACGGTACGATGGTATTTTTGGTTCAACAGTCAGCGCTTTAACATCAGACGCCGACTTCCCCAACAACCCCGACGCCGTTTCAGCACTGACTTCTTTTGAATCCAACAGCACTGGAGATTTCATAGGCCAACGGCTCCGCGGGATTCTACACGCACCTGAAACCGGTCCCTATCAATTCTTTTTGTCGGCCAACGATTCTGCGGAACTTTGGCTCAGCAATTCTGCCGACCCGAGTGATCGTCAGCTGATTGCTTCGGTCAATTCTGCTACCGCCGCTCAACAGTGGGATGCCCAAGCCAGCCAATCTTCGTCGGTCGTTATATTAGCCGCCGGTCAGCAATACTATATCGAAGCGCTGCACAAAGAGTCCTCTGGAGCCGATCATCTGGCCGTCGGCTGGGTGACTCCGGGCGAGACAACTATCGAAGTCATCGACGGAAAGCATCTTTCGCCCGTCGAACCGGTCGTGAGGATTTTCTCCGAACGTCCTACCGTCGCCGAAGGCAGCGCATCTCCGGCTAGGTTCACCATCACACGCGATGGCGGGCCAAACACCAACGCGCTGCCGGTCAGTTACTCTTTAACTGGCGGTGCCACCAACGGCTTCGATTACCAGTTTCTCTCTGGCACGATCACTATTGCGGCGGGATCGGATTCAGTAGACCTTGTTGTCACTCCTATTGCTGACGGTGCAGCCGAAGGAGATGAATCGGTGATTGTGGAACTGTTGCCGGGCGCCGGATATGAGGTGGGACTCAAAAGTGAACGCACTGGTAACGGCACGCTTCAGGATAACGTCGCCGCGCCAGCAGGAGGCACCGCGCTCTACGAGAACCAATCGCTTTCTGACTTTATCGCCTTCGGCGGATCTTATTCAACAGTTAGTGATCCAACATTCGGTAGCGTGATCCAAGCCAATGTTCCCTCCCATCCAAGTCCCTTCAACGCGCAGATCATTCAAGCGAACTCCGCTCCGGTCGATGAGGGCGACCTGCTACTACTAGAGTTCAACGTCAGGTCTGTTGGCGGCGACGGACAGATTGCTGCCGCGTTTGAAAATGGCACGACGTTTGAAAAATCACTGCTTCAAGGAATCCCAGTCACCACCGATTGGACCACGATTCAAATTCCTTTCGCTTCGCTCGAATCGTATGCGGTGGGCGACGCCAGTTTTGGTTTGTTCCTCGGTTACCAATCACAAACGATTCGAATCGCAGACTTTCGATTGACGAATTATGGATCATCGCAATCGTTGGCACCCGAAACTGATTTCCGGCTGAATAATATCGGCGGCACGTTCGGCGATGCTCAAACTGTGCCAGTCTCTGGACAAGCGTTTGACTTTGCTTACGAAGTAGAAACGACCAGCATCCCACCGAACTTTTGGCAGATCCAAGCTCGAGAGACCAACGATTCGGTCGTCAACGACGGCGACACGATGCGCTTTGAATTCTCACTTCGCGCGGTCGCCGGTGCGTCGCCGACGGTATCTTTGGCGATTCAAGATACCGTTGCTTTCGGCCAACTTTTTTCACAAACTTACTCTCCTACCAGTCAGTGGCAATCTTATTCGATTGACGTCACGGTCACCGATGATTTTTCCGTTGATGGTTTGCAAGCCGTCTTTAACGTTGGCTTTGGCTTGCAGACGGTTCAAATCGGTGGTTTCAATTGGACCAACCTCAGTAATAACGTCAGCCTTTCCGATTTGCCACAGCAATTCCCAGCAGCCACTTATGGAGGCCGATCTGGAACTGACGCGTGGCGAGCTGACGCTAACGCCCGTATTGAAGACCAGCGGAAATCCGATGTGACGGTTCTGGTCAACGATTCCTCCGGCCAACCGCTTGATGGGGCCGTTGTGAGTGTTCGTCAAAACAACCACGACTTCAAATTTGGATCGGCAATCAGCGCTTTTGATTCTCTGCTTGATCCAAACGGTAACGCGACAGCGCTAAAGTATCAAAGTGAAATCAATCGCCTATTCAACACGGTCGTCGTCGAGAACTCGCTCAAGTGGGACCAGTTTATCAACAACCCTCAACGGGGTATCGACGCCGCCAATTTTGCGACCGATAACGATCTCTTCCTTCGCGGCCACAACATCATTTGGCCCAGCCGATTCAATATGCCCGAAAGCGTTTGGGCCGAGTATGACACACGGGTTGCCATCAACGGGACGACATCGGCAAATGCGTGGCTGGAGGCTACGATCGAAGCGCGTTTCGACGATGTGCTAAACACCTTTGACGGACAGATTACCGAATGGGATGTCGTCAATGAACTCTTTGACAACAATGATGTGCTAACGGTGCTAGGAGACGACGTTGTGTTAGAGTGGTTCCAGCGCGTGCGTGATTTCGATCCAAATATTCAGCTGACCTACAACGACTACTCCATCTTCACCAACAACGGTGGCGATTCGACTCATCGCGCAAATTTTGACTTTTGGTTGGGCGAGTTGAGAGATTCAAACTTATTGGACGTGATTGGCATCCAAAGCCACTTCACCGACGCCAGTTTGACCGACATATCGGTTTTGGAAGGATTGATCAACTCCTACAACACTCAATTTGGTGCCACGATTGCGATCACCGAATTTGACCTCAACACCAACGACGAACAGGTGCAAGCCGATTACCTGCGCGACTATATGACTCAAGTCTTTAGCCAATCGGGCGTCAGTGAATTCGTGCAATGGGGATTCTGGGAAGGCGCGCACTTCCAACCCGATGCGGCCCTCTACCGCCAAGACTTCAGTGCCAAACCTAACGGCCAAGCTTATGAGGACCTTGTGTTTGGAAACTGGTGGACGGACGTCAGAGGGACCACTCAAGATGGCCAGTTCCAAACCAGCGCCTTTTTAGGCGACTATGACATCGAAGTCCAATACGACGGACAGGTCTACTCGGCGACCGTTTCAGTGGATGATTCGGGAACGTCGTCAGTCACGCTTAACTTGCCTGTCGCCGCACAGCAGTACGGTCCAGTCATCACTTTAGGTACTCCCACTGTCAGCGGAGATGTGAATTCCAATTTGACCAATTCGGGCACGTTTGCTGAAACGCTAGGTGAATCCGTTTTACTTGCAGCCTCTTTGGGTAACGTCGCTCAAAATGCCGACGGGACTTGGTCTTGGGAACTCACACCGAACCAACCGTATTCCAACGCCCCTGTCACGATCACGGCAACAGACAGTGGCGGCCAAACGTCTCAAGTTTCCTTTACCATTGACGCAGCACAAACGTTTTTACTGGGGGACTCAAACCTAGACGGCATGGTCGACTTCTTGGACATCTCTTCGTTCATTTCGATTCTGCAAAACGGTGATTTCCTCGACGAGGCAGACATCAATCGGGACGGAGTCGTTAACTTCTTGGACATCAGCCCTTTCATCGACCTGCTGACTGGCCAATAATCCGTTTGGGTATCCGAAGTTTGTTCGGGATTTGCTGAGGACCTTCTCCGATTTCAGAGCCCCGTCAGTCAGTCCACTGCCAAATCGCCGGCGTTGATTGCCGGTAGCAACGGTTCTTTGCTTTGCAAGCGTTTAAAAGCGCTGTCGCTAGGTGTGACGTTCTGTCTATTGAGTCCAGCGCGTGGACTTTCCGCTAGATTTTTGTTGAGAAATCCATGAAAATTGAGGCATTAGAAGAACTGGTCATATAAGCACATCTCGAACGACTTCATCAGGACTAAGCTCCCCTTTTATGTCAGCCGTCGATCAAATCAAAACCCAACCCCATACGCTATCCCTTGACGGAAGCGCGCTTGATTTGGACGCGGTGCACCAAATCAGTTGCCAGCAAATCAATCTAACCGTTGCCCAAGACCAAGGACTGGTCGATCGCATGCAATCGGCATGTGATCTGGTGGATCGCGCCACGCGCGAGGGCTGGTCTGTTTACGGCGTGACAACCGGGTTTGGTGGGATGGCCGATGTCCCGGTGCCTTACGAGATGTCTGCCGCGTCACAAAATAACTTGCTCGCGTTTCTAGCGACCGGCGCTGGTGATCCTGTCGATCGCCGACACGTGCGCGCCGCGATGGCGCTACGAGCCAACGTTTTACTGCAGGGCCACTCGGGCGTGCGGCTAGAGTTGGTCGAGCGACTGATCAAGTTTCTCAACGCCGACGCGATTCCCGTCGTGCGTGATTTAGGCTCCATCGGTGCCAGCGGCGACCTTGTCCCGTTGGCGACAATCGCCCGCGCGATCACCGGCCAAACGGACAACTCGACGGTCTCTCTTGAAGGTCACTCGATCAGTGGAGCCACCGCGCTGTCGCGATTGGGACTCCAACCCGTTGAACTATTGCCCAAGGAAGGACTGGCGCTAGTCAACGGCACGTCTTTCTCGACCGCGATCGCCGCCAACTGCGTTGTTGAGACAAAAAAACTGATGGCCCTCAGCCTTAGCGTCAACGCGCTGATGATGGCGGCGCTCAACGTACAGCAACAACCCTTCTCCGCTTTCGTGCACAAACTTAAACCGCATCCGGGACAACGTTGGACCGGCCAGATGATGCTGCGGTTGCTCAACGAAGAGAGGTCAAACTCTTCCGAGCCACTATCTAATGGACATTCATCTAACGGCGCCGCAAAACCAACGACCGTTCAAGATCGTTACTCCTTGCGCTGTTACCCACAGTACATGGGGTCGGTTGTGGAAAGCATGGCGAGGATCGATCAAACGGTGACCACCGAAATGAACGGTGTTTCGGATAATCCGTTGATCGACACCGACCACAACACGTTCTGCCAAAGCGGAAATTTCCTCGGCCAGTACGTCGCTTTAGCAATGGATGACTTGAGAAATCACATCGGCTTGATGGCAAAACACCTAGACGTGCAAATTGCATCTCTTGTGACTCCCGAATTTAGCAACGGGCTCCCGCCATCGCTGCAAGGCAATCCTACCCTGCCCTACAACATGGGATTAAAAGGCCTACAAATCACCGGAAATTCGATCATGCCGATGCTCACTTGGTATGGTAATCCTATCGTCGCTCACTATCCGACGCATGCGGAACAGTTCAATCAAAACATTAACGGCCTCAGTTGGGGCAGTGCTAATTTGGCTTGGAAGTCGGTCGGCCTGTTTCAGAAATATCTTGCCACAGCTTTGATCTTCGCCGTTCAAGCTATCGATCTTCGCGCCAAAAATCTGCTTGGTCATTACGACGGACGAAAATTGCTTGGCGGTCTAACCGTTGCGCTTTATGAGCGCGTCTATGAGATTACGGCTTCCGACGCTCGGCAAGACAAACCGTTGGTATATGACGACGGCGACCAATGGCTTGAACAATGGCTGTTGAGACTCTCCACCGACCTAGAGCAGGATGCTGGCATTGCCGGATGCTTGGCTCCGATTTTGAAGTCATTTGAAGAAACCTTTTAATAAGTCTCGTAGTACAAGCAAAACGCTTTTGCGACGACCAGTATGAATATTTGCGAACATCTTACTGATACAGCAAAACTTCTCCCTGATAAAACGGCGATCGTTTTTGAAGGAGAAGGTTTCTCTTATGCGCAGCTCAACCAACTCTCGGCTGCTGCGGCCGAACAACTGCTGTCCGCCGACGTTACTCCCGGTGACCGAGTTGCCATCCAGCTGGGCAACGTTCCGGCGTTTATAGTCTGGTATTATGCGATTCTACGGATCGGCGGTATCGCCGTTGCGCTCAGCACCCGGCTGGCAGCTGAAGAAGTCGATTTTATGGCGAACGACTGTGGCGCAAAAGTTTTGATCGCCCCCGAGAGTCACAGTGCTGCCGATGATAACTTACCCAAGATCGTTGATCACACCTTCTTCGTTTCCGACGACGCAGGCAAATCGAACGACCACCCCCTGAATCCACTCGATTCCCCGCTCCCCACTCCGCATTCCGCATTGCCCAACGATGCCGCGTTGATCCTTTACACTTCCGGCACCACCGGTTTTGCCAAAGGTGCAACGCTATCCCATCAGAACGTGCGTACTAATGTCTGCGCTTTTAATCATCTGTGCGGGCAGAGATCCGAATCGGTCGTTCTTTTGACCGTCCCACTGTTTCACTGTTTTGGTCAAAACGCGATTCTCAATGCTTGCTTCCACGCCGGTAGCACGATCGTCTTGCAACGCAAATTCGACCCAACCGAATCCAAAAGGCTTATCATCGATCACTCGGTCAGCCAACTATATGGTGTGCCTGCCATGTTCCAGATGTTGACTGACATTTGTAGTCCAACGGATCTAGCAACGGTCAACTATTGTTTCTCTGCCGCCACGACGCTGCCGATTCAGGTCGCCGAAGCATGGAGGCAAAAGTACTCGATGCCTATCTATGAAGGCTACGGGCTGACCGAAACATCCCCGTTCGCCTCCTACAACCACCGACTGAAATTTGTGCCCGGTTCGATTGGCGCTGCGATTGATGGCTGCGAGATGAAGATCGTCGATACCGAAACGGGCGATGATTGTCCCGCCGGGACGCTGGGCGAAATTACAATTCGCGGTCCCAACGTGATGTTGGGATACTGGAACCAACCTGAAGCAACCGCTGCGGCGATTCGCGATGGCTGGTTTTATTCAGGCGACATCGGCAGAGTCGACGATGACGGTTATTTCTTTATCGTCGATCGAGTCAAAGACATGATCTCCGTCGGTGGTCTCAAAGTCTTTCCCGCCGAAGTAGAACGCGTGCTGTTGGACATCGAGGAGATCTCCGAAGTGGCTGTCGTAGGTATCTCAGGTGGAGTCTTGGGCGAACAAGTTGCGGCCTACGTCGTGATCAATTCCCAAGCCACAGGCCAGAAATCCGAAAGCGACGTTCTCACGTCAGTAAAGAACTACGCTCGAGAACATCTGGCGAACTACAAAACACCAAAACACATTTGGGCCATTGCCGAACTGCCGCGCAATCCGTCGGGCAAGATTCTGAAAAAGGTTCTTCGAGAAAAATCGCCGGGCCCTGATTCTCCAGACGATACGGGTCCAGCTGCTCGATCGACCGTGACGCCGCAACTGCGAGAGAAACTGGCTGCCGCCTATCCATCGGAGGCGCATCGCGTGACGCAAACCTATTTGCAAAACGTGATCCAGTCCATCACCGGCAACGACACTGCACCGGCGGTTGACGACGGATTGCTGGACGTGGGCTTAGATTCACTAATGCTGGTGGAACTCAGCCACCAATTACAAGCCGAAGTGGGGCCTGCCGCAGACATCTCCGCAGCGTCCGTATTCGATTACCCACGCGTGATCGATCTGGCCGCGTTCTTGGTTTCCACCATCCAAGAATCTGATGAGGCGGCAACCGAGATCCCGACCGCACCGCATGCTGCAAAATTTACGGCGGCTCAAGAAAACATCGATCGCGGAATCAGCGCGGTAACTCGTGGTGCCACCGAAATTGCTCAGATGACCGAAGAAGAAGTCCTCGAAGAACTCATGCGTGAATTGGAAGAGTAATTTGAAGCTAATCATTTTCCTGTAGCCGAATTCGCCAAGAATTTGGAAGCCCTACTTATCGATGTCCGAAGTCTTGGCGACTCCGGCTACGAACAATACCAAACACCAAGTCCTCCGCAGCTATGAACACTCCACCGACAACTCAGCTATCTCCCAACCAAAGGGCATTGTTGAAGATCCGCGATCTCAAGCAGCAGGTGGAAGATTTAAAATCGGCAAATGCTCGATCAGCATTCGGCGGTGAAATCGCGATCGTTTCCATGGCCTGCCGTTTTCCCCGCAGTGCAAAGACTCCCGAAGCATTTTGGCAGTCGCTGGTTGATCAAACGGATGAAGTCGGCCCGATTCCCGAGGATCGCTGGGATCTGAGTGCGTTCCATGATGACGATCCCGATGTGCCGGGCAAAATGTATGCTCGCCAAGGCGTCTTTCTGGACGAGATCGACACGATGGATCCAGAATTTTTCGGCATCTCCCCGCGCGAAGCAACATGGGTTGATCCACAACAGCGGTTGCTGATGGAGGTCGGCTACGAGGCGCTCGAACGGGCCGGATGGCAAGCAAACCGCATCGCCGAAACGACGGGCGTGTTTGTAGGCTGGATGCACAACGATTATCAGAACGAGGCCAGTGACTCGTTTCTGAATTTGAATCCCTACATCGCCACCGGTGCTGCCGGCAGTTTCCTCTGTGGTCGTCTAGCGTACTACCTTGGTTTGCAAGGCCCCAGCATCGCGATCGACACGGCCTGTTCATCATCACTGGTCGCCATTCACTTGGCCTGTCAAAGCCTACAGCAAGGCGACTGCGATCAAGCACTCGTCGGCGGCGTCAATGCGATCTGTTCGCCAACGACCAACATCCTCACCTGCAAACTCAAAGCCCTCTCCCCGACGGGGCAGTCACGCGCTTTTGACGCGGCCGCCGATGGTTACCTGCGCGGAGAAGGCTGCGGCGTCGTGACGCTCAAACGTCTTGAAGACGCGCAGCGTGACGGAGATCCAGTATTGGGTGTGATCCGCGGCTCGGCAGTCGGACACAACGGGTTCAGCAGCGGACTGACGGCACCCAACCCGAAAGCTCAAGAGAAAGTCATCCGCGCGGCACTGGCTCGCGCGGGCGTCGCGCCAGAAGACGTCGACTATCTGGAGGCACATGGAACCGGTACGGAATTGGGAGACCCCATCGAGATGCAGGCCGCTGCGGCCGCATTGGCGGCCGGTCGTAAATCCGAAGATCCGCTACTGGTGGGTTCGGTGAAGACCAACATCGGTCACTTGGAAGCTGCCGCTGGCATGGCTGGGATCATCAAAGTTCTTTTGGCAATGCAAAACGACGCCATTCCGGGCCAGTTAAATTTTGAGACACCTAACCCGCACATCGCTTGGGACAAAATCGCGGTGAAGGTGCTGACCGACAAAACGCCCTGGCCCAAATCCCAGCAGAAAATCGCCGGCGTGAGCGCTTTTGGAATGAGCGGCACCAATGCTCATCTGGTGATTGAAGCGCCGAAATCAAAGGTTCCTGCCACCACAGCAAACGAAAGTGAGCCGCACTTAATCGTTGTCAGCGGCAAGTCGGACGAATCGGTCCGGCAATTGGCGGGCGACTACGCGCGTCACCTTTCGGATAACCCAGACCAACCTATCGCCGATGTCGCGTTTACTTCCACGTGTGGACGTAGCCACTTCGAACATCGGGGCGCAATCGTGGCCAGTAGTGCTCAACGCGCCATCGAATGCCTGCGCGAACTTGAACGAACCGCAACCAGCGACGCTGTTTTCTCTGGCCATCACCGCCGCCCGCCAAAAGTTCTTTGGCAGTTCACCGGCCAAGGCTCGCAGTATTTGTCGATGGGAAAAGGCCTCTACGACAAGTGGCCTGCGTTCAAAGAAGCCATCGATCAGTGCGACGCTTGGCTGACGCCGCTACGCGAGCGCTCTCTGATCGAGGTCATGTTTGGCGACGATGAAAATTCAATTCACCAAACCCAGTGGACGCAACCGGCGATCTTTGCGGTGCAGATGGGGCTGGCAAAACTGCTGCAAAGCTGGGGGTTCGGGCCGGACGCGGTGCTGGGCCATAGCGTTGGCCAATACGCGGCCGCATGTGTCGCCGGCGTCATGTCGTGGCAAGACGGACTTAACTTGATCAGCCATCGGGGCAGATTGATCGGCCAGCTACCCGAGGGAGGACAGATGCTGGCCGTGTTCGCATCGATCGATTCGGTCAATAAGGCCGTTGATTCGATTGACGACCTTGCACTAGCGGCTGACAACATCTCTCACATCGTGGTCAGCGGTTCTGCTGCCGCGATCGAAGCAGCTGAGGCTCACTTCGCCACGCAATCAGCGCGTACCAAACGACTCAAAACATCGCACGCGTTTCACAGCACCCTGATGGAACCGGCGCTGGCCCCCTTCGCCAAGATTGCCAGTGAGATCAAGTTCGCCAAGCCGCAGCTACCGTTGATCTGCAATGTCACCGGAAAAGTACTGGCTCCGGATTCGATTTTGGATGGCCAGTATTGGGCAGACCACATTCGCCATAGTGTTGAGTACAACAAGAGCGTTGACGCGGCTCAAGAGATGGGTTGTGAAGTGCTGTTGGAGCTGGGACCGCACGCGGTGCTGACTCAGATGGCCGGCGGCAAATGGAAATCTCCCCAGTCGCATTTGATCGCCTGTCTGCGGCGCGACGGCGACGACGCCACGTCGATCTGTAACGCGATCGGAAAACTGTACACTTGCGGCGTGAACGCCAATTTCCGTTCGATTCACTCGGGTGCAAACCGAAAACCGGTCGTGTTGCCGACGTATCCTTTTGAACGCCGACGCTTCTGGGGGCCGGACAAACCACGCGCCGCTCATGCCGCCCACCATACGGCTCATCCACTTCTAGGCAGCAAAATTTCGCTCGCCGGCAGCAAATCCGAACAGCGTTTTGAGACTCACATCGAATCCGACAGTCCCGTGTGGCTGCCGGATCATGAGGTGATGGGCCAAGCCGTAATGCCGGGTGCCGCGTTTATCGAAATGGCGTTGGACGCCAGTAAATCAGGCGATGGATTCCAACCAATCACCGATGCAAAATTTGAGCAACCGTTAAGCCCCTCAGCACGCACAGCTTTGCAGACCGTTGTGCGATCCGATGACAGCGGCCGAACGATAGAAACCTATTCCGCGGCCGGCGAGTCGGGATCTTGGTCGCGGCACTTCACTGCGACCTTGGCCGCGCCGAGCGAGGCGGCTCCTGAACAACCAGCATCGATTGACCTTGAACAACTCAAATCTGAATTCTCAAACAACGTCGAAGCAGATTCCTTCTACGCCGGCATGGCCGAATTGGGACTCAGTTATGGATCCGCTTTTCAAACCATCGATACGATTGCAACTTCTGACAGCGGCGTCCTCGCACAACTTTCAGGCAAGTCGGATGTCCGTGGTTATAACATCGCCCCTCCGCTGCTTGACGGTTGTATTCACTCGTTGGCCGTTGGAATTCTCGATGGCGATGACGAAAACTTATTTTTGCCCGTCGGTATCAAGCGCGTTCACTTCTACAACTCGGTCGATGATGAAATTTGGTGCCACGCGCGGTGGACGAAACCCGATGGCGATGTGCGTACGGCCGATCTGACTCTGTACGACGCTGACGGCAACGTGATTGCAGAACTGGAAGAATTAACCGTTCGCCAAGTCAACCGCGCCGCGCTAAGAAAGATGGGCGGCAGCGGCAGCGCTCGTCTGCTGTACGAGATGCAGTGGCAGCCTTATCGATTGCCGGCCGCCAGCTCCAATAAACGGCGTTGGATGCTAGTTTGCCAAAACAACAATGGATCTGGCGGGGCCACCCAAGACTTAATGGCATCGGTCAAAGAAAAACTAACGACTGCGGGACACGATGTGGTTTGTGTTGGACTGTGCGAGCCCGCCGAAAATTCCCAGTCCACTGAATTGCAGATCAGCGACCAATCGATCTCAATCAGCGGATCGAAAACCGAGTGGGAATCGGTGTTCGAACATCTATCAACCGAAGACTCCCCTTACTCACCCGAGGGTATTCTGTGGTGCGTGGCGGATGATGACGAAAGCTACCTAACAACCTCTGATTCGACGCGCGGTCACGTCGAAGGCGTCTTGAATTTATTCAGCACGCTGACCGATGCGGGCATTCGTCGCCTTGAGTGTGGCATGCAGTGGGCTACCGCTAATGGCATTACGACCGATCCAAACGATGGTGGCCAAGGCCCCGTCAATGTTTCGCAATCCAAATATGCTGGCCTTGCACGCGTGATTGGTGCCGAGCAGCCCGAGCTACGCTGTCGGTTGATTGACCTTGAAACTCTTGATGGAGAAAACGACCAGACACAACCGCTATTTGATTTCCTTACTACCGAAACGACCGAAAGTCAGTTTGCGGTGCGCGATGGCGAGTTCTATGTGCCTCGGTTGAAACCCGTCAAACTTAAAACGACCTCCGAAACGTTCAGCGCTGATGAGGGCGGTAGTTACCTGATCACCGGCGGCCTTGGAGCCCTCGGGCGCCAAGCGGGTAAATGGTTGGCGAACAAAGGAGCCGGACAAGTGGTGTTGGTCTCTCGCCGGACGCCCGACGAAGCCACACAGGCCTTCCTTGATCAGATCAACGACAGTGGCTGCCAAGCCGTCGTCGCCAACGCCAATTTTGGTAGTCCGGCAGAAGTCAAAACGTTGCTGGCCCGGTTCGGGGATGACTTGTTGCCGCTCAAAGGTGTGATCCATGCTGCCGGTGTGCTGGACGATGGTTTGATCGGCGACCAAACGTGGCAGCGGTTCGAAAAAGTACTGGCCCCAAAAATTATCGGAGCCAGTTTGCTGCATGAGGCAACGCAGTCACTGGACCTCGACTTCTTCATTCTCTATTCGTCTGTGGCGTCGGTGTTGGGTTCGCGCGGCCAAGGCAATTACGCGCTGGCCAACGCTTACCTTGACGGACTCGCGTGGCAGCGGCGCGCGTTGGGCTTACCCGGTTTGGCGATCAACTGGGGACCGTGGGCTGCTGGCATGGCCGACGAGCCGCGTATCCTGAAACAAATGGCGCTGCAGGGCATCACGCCACTTGCCAACGACGAAGCCCATGAGGTGATGGAAAAAATGATCACCGGGGATCTGACACAGACCACGGTCATGGACGTCGATTGGCGGCGGATGCAAATGGGACTTGGCGGCGAGTCCCCTAGTCTGCTTGAGGGACTGGCTCCCTCTCGTAAACGAACGGGTCTTGGGGACAGTGAATTTGTCGCCAAGCTAAAGAAACTAAAGGGGCCTGCAAGACACGAATTATTAAAGAGCACCGTTTCGGATCTGCTGCAGGAAATTCTCTCCACCGATGGAGAACCCGAAGCCGATCGGCCGCTGATCGAGATGGGACTCGATTCTCTGATGGCAGTCGAATTTGGAACCGAATTGCAGATGCTGATGGGAGACGCTTTCACTATCGCACCAACCATGTTGTTCGATCACCATACGATCGATGCGATCACCGACCACGTTCTTGAACTGGTAGAGGAAAGCGATCAGGGTAGCGGGGCCGATTCGAAAAGCGACTCCACGAATTCCGCTTCCACCGGTGGAGCTGATGCAAACGCACCCCTTCGAACCGTCGAAGACATCGCGATCATCGGACTCAGCTGCCGCTTCCCCGGGGCGCGAAACGCAGACGAATTTTGGGAGAACTTGTTGGGCGGTGTGGATTCGGTTTGTGATATTCCATCAGACCGCTGGGACATCGATAAATTTTATTCCGCCGAGCGACAGCCGGGCAAAATGGTCTCGCGCTCGGGAGGCTTTATCGACGACATCGGTGATTTTGATGCTTCGTTTTTCAACGTCAGCGCCGAAGAAGCCTGTTGGATCGATCCACAGCACCGGATGTTGCTAGAGCACAGCTACCGCGCGATTGAGCACGCTGGGATTTGTCCACAACCATTGGCCGATAACAAAGTCGGTGTGTTTATGGGCATTATGGGGCAGGACTATGCGTTCTTACCGAAGCTGGACGATTCGAAGATCGTCGAAGCCTTCCAAGGCGCCGGTTTATCCCACTCCGCCGGCGTCGGACGGATCAGCTACCACTTTGGTTTCGAGGGCCCCAGCGTCGCGGTCGACACGGCCAGCAGCAGTTCGTTGGTGGCACTCTATCAAGCAATGCGCAGCCTCCAAGAAGGCGCCTGCAACATGGCGTTGGCCGGTGGCGTCAACGCGATTCTTGCTCCCGTGAATTCGTTGTTGATGTCCAAAGCCGGTTTGCTCTCGCCGCAAGGACGCTGCAAATCTTTCAGCGCCGACGCCGATGGCTTCGGACGCGGCGAAGGCTGTGGCGTCGTTGTCTTAAAACGCTTGAGCGATGCTCGCGCTGACGGTGATCGCGTGCTGGCGGTGGTCAAAGGCGGCGCGGTCAGCCACAACGGGTTCAGCGGTGGCATCACCGCGCCCAGCGGAAAAGCACAAACGCGTGTGATCACCGATGCTTTGGCCGACGCACGCGTTGCCCCTAACCAAGTCCAGTATCTTGAAGCTCACGGAACCGGCACCGAATACGGCGACCCGATGGAACTTTCGGCAGCCGCTGCAGTGTATGGCAAAGGCCGAAGTGATGATGATCCGCTGTTGGTGGGATCTGTCAAAGCCAACATCAGTCACCTTGAGGCCGCCGGTGGCGTATCGGGTTTGATCAAAACAGTGATGGCGATCCACACCGGCACGCTGCCGCAACAATTGCACTTCGAAGAACCTAGTCCGCATGTACCTTGGGACAGGATGCCGGTGAAAATGGTCGACCAACAACAGGCTTGGCCCGAGTGTGAAACACGCTACGCGGGAGTGACGGCGTTGGGTTTGGTCGGGACCAACGCACATATCGTGCTGGCCTCAGCACCACCAACCGAAGAAGCTCACGCCGACGACATCCCGAAATTAGAGACTGAAGGTGCCAATCATCTGCTGGTGATCAGCGGCAAAGACGCGGCAGGGCTGAAGCGCGTTGCCAATCAATACACTCATTTTCTAGAACAGGACATCGACGCAAACTTTGCAGACATTTGCTTTAGTGCAGCCGTTGGACGGCGACAGTTCGAACATCGCATTGCCGTCGTGGCAGCAGACAAACAAGACGCGGTAACCGAACTGCAAAAGCAAATGGAAGACTCAGCTGAAAACAGGAACACCATTAACAAGAACCCAAAAGTCTGTTTCTGGTTTAGCGATCAAAGCGCAGGCGCCGGCCAAGCATTAGAAGAACTATCGGATAGACATCCGGTCGTCAAGGATTTTGTCGCTCAACTGGATGAACGATTGAGCCAGTTTTCAACATCTGAAAACTGGAAGAAGATCGCAGGTGAAAGTGAATTTGTTAGGGCTGCCGTTGCCTCGTTCGCACTCCAATCCAGTTTGGTCAAGCTTTGGGGCTACTTTGGCGTGGAGCCGGACTGCGTCGCCGGCACCGGTGTTGGCCAGTACCTTGCCGCCTGTACGGCCGGCGGATTATGTTTCCTCGAAGCGGCAACACTTGTCGCCGCTCGAGAAGCGATCCTTACAAAGCAAACCTCCGGTGCGACTGACGAAGAAGTCACCAGTATGTTGGATGCTTTCGAAGCATACGCCGACACGCTGAACTTCTACCCACCAAACCGCAAGTTGATCTGCAGCGTTGATGGCGCGGAAGTTCCCGTCTACAAATCCTTGAGCGGCAGTTACTGGCGCGACCACTGTTTGCACCGGTGCGGCAAAGACGACATCGAAAGAACGCTGGCCGCCGTTGGTGAGATAGAGAACCATTTTGTGCTAGCCATTGACCCAACTTCGACCCAGAGCAACCTTTGGACAGACGAATTGACATCAGGTGCGACAGTTCTGCGCAGCCAATGCGAATCAGAACCTGCCTGCAATGCCATCCTCCAATACGCGGCAGCACTCTATAGTGGTGGGGTGCAACTAAATTTGAAAAACATTTTCGACGGTCAGACGCACTCCAAAGTAGATCTACCCGTTTACCCGTTTGAGAAAAAGCGGTACTGGATCACCGAGATCTCGCAACACTCACCGCCGCAACCCAAAAGCCAAAAACTTAAAGCGACTCAACAATCATGATTGCAGAGAACCACCAATACGATGTCGCCATTCTGGGCGGCGGACTGGCCGGGCTAACGCTGACGCGGCAACTCCTGATGAAGCATCCGCAACTGCGGATTGCTGTGATCGAGAAACGTGATTTTCCCGTTAGTGAAACGACTCACAAGGTCGGCGAATCCACCGTCGAAATTGGAGCTCACTATTTCGGTGAGGAACTTCAATTAAAAAAGCATCTGGTAGATCAGCAACTGCCAAAATTCGGATTGCGGTTTTTCTTCAAATCGCCGCATCAATCTCTGGCTGAGGGAACCGAGGTCGGCGGCAGCGAGTTTTTTTCCGCACCCAGCTACCAAGTCGATCGCGGCCGGCTGGAAAACTATTTGGCCGATCACGCACAAAAGAACGGGGCTACGATACTCTCCGGGTGCCGCGTCAAACAGATCGAGCTGACGACCGCCGACGCCAGCGGCAACCAAGAACAGCACGCCGTCACATTCAAACGAGGCGGTGTCGAACATAGGCTGAACAGTCGCTGGGTGGTCGATGCCAGCGGCCGAGCCAGTTTTCTCAAGCGTCAACTTGATCTAGCCGAGGACTTGCAGCACGACATCAACGCCGCTTGGTTTCGCATCGATAGCAATATCCAAGTCGATTCATGGTGTGACGATCCTCAGTGGCAATCGGCGATAGGTAAAGTCCCTCGACGATGGTTGAGCACTAACCATTTGATGGGCGAAGGTTACTGGGTGTGGCTGATTCCTTTGGCGACAGGTTCGACCAGCATTGGCATCGTCGCTGATCCAGAAGTCCATCCGCTTCAACAATTTAATAGCTTCGAAAAATCGATGGCGTGGTTGAAACAGCACGAACCCGAATGTGCCGCTGCGATTGAACCTCATCGAGAAAGTGTGCAGGACTTTTTGGCCGTCAGAAAAATCTCACGCGGCGCCAAACAAGTGTTCTCGCCGGATCGATGGGCTTTGACCGGAGAGGCCGCGGCGTTGTTGGACCCGTTCTATTCACCGGGCAGCGATTTCATTGCGATCGGCAATACGATGATCGCCAAACTGATCGAGGAAGATTTAGCCGACCGTTCGATAGAACAACTTGCTCCGACGCTGCAGAGCGTGTTCCTCACTCTGTTCCAAAATAATCTGCTTACCTACAAGGACCAGTACCCGATCTTCGGCAACCCACGCATCATGGCGCTGAAATTCGTGTGGGACTACGCGATCTACTGGGGATTTCCGGCGCTGCTGTACTTCAATGAGAAATTGACTGATCCAATTTTCATCCAATCTCTGTCCAAAGGCATTGAGGAGATGCGGGACATGAATTTGAAGATGCAAGACTTTTTTCGGCGTTGGTACGAGATTGAGAAAACTGACCATGCTGACGCGGCGTTCGTCGATCAAAACGAAATCGAAATCATGACGCGCATGAACCGTGAGTTAAAAGAGAAACTAAACGACGCCGATTTGCGGAATCGTTTCTTTGGCAACGTACAAATCTGCCGAGACCTCGTCGGTGAGATCACGCAGCGCGTTTTGAAGTACCAGCCAGAACTGAGAGCGGGTCTTCCGCAAGACATGGCCGATGCGGTGCCAGAGAAGAATCATTTGTGTAGCATTTTTTCAGCGTTGAAGATTTGACTCGAAAAGAACTAACCCGACGCGTAAATTTTGGAGTTGCACAAATACAAGCCCGAAGCGAAAGCGAGCGGATATTTCCAAGAATTTCAACTTCCTCGCTTGCGCGTCGGGCTTGTGTTGAAACGCGTCGCGTTATTTACATCAACCAAGCCCGAAGCCAACACACAGCACACGACACACGATCAGCCGACTGGATAAATTATGAAACACGATCAATCTGATGTCACGATCCTTGGCGGAGGCCTTGCCGGTCTCTCGTTAGCGCTGCAAATCCGACAACAATCGCCCAAGGCTCAGGTGACTGTCCTTGAAAAACGCGTTCACCCTGTGGATGAGGCTGCGCACAAGGTTGGTGAATCGACCGTCGAGGTGGCCGCACATTATTTTTCCAAAGTATTAGGGCTCAAGGACCATATCCTCAATGATCAGCTTCCGAAACTTGGCCTGCGCTTCTTCTTCCCGGCTGGTGACAATTCAAGAATCGAAGATCGACTGGAGTTAGGTGGCAAGCGCTATGCTCCTGCACCAAGCTACCAATTGGATCGAGGACGTTTTGAAAACTATCTGGCTGACGAGTGTTTGGCCAAGGGAATCGATTTCCTAGACGCGGCCAAAATTGAAAACATTCGGCTGGGTAAATCCGGACA
>CALHPU010000007.1 GCA_938036435.1 uncultured Pirellulaceae bacterium
ACGCCGACAGTGGTCCCTGACGCAATCTCATGAAAGGGTCGCACTCCGCTGACGCCGTCCCAAGGGTAAGTTTCAAACGGCATCTCGCGTTCGCCTTCGTCGCGTTCCATAAAACCGGGAACGAAAAACTCGGGGGTCAACGTTGTCAGTTTAACGCGTCCCGTTTCGCCGTAGCCGACTGTCGTGTTGTAGTCATCAAAACTGACCACCTCGGTCACCGCGCGTGGTTGCGGTGCGTAATAGCTGATCTTGTATTTGTCGGCGGCAGTGACGGGTTTGCTGCACGCCAATCCCATCAGAGTATTCCCGTAAGTCGGTGTCATGAAAATTCCGCTCTCTTGAGCCGGTCCGCCAAAAAGTTCCTCAACGCAGAACCGCGTCCACTGCGGAGTGAACTCGGTACCGCCAGAAAAGATTCCCGTGATGCCAGTGTCGGCCATCGTCATATCACGCTCCTCCAATCCTTCGCATAAGGATTCGATCAACTTTGGCGTTGCGAACATGCATTTGATGTTGTGGTTGGCCGTCAGGATGGTGATGGCTTGATCGATACAGTGTTTTTTGTATGCCTTGACTTGATCCATCTGGCCTTTCTTTAAAAGCTTCACCACCCAGCGCGGATCAAGATCGATACAGAAGCTGATGCCGCCGCGATACTGTGCGAGATGTTCAACGGCCAAACGCAAACGCCGCGGACCCGATGGCCCAAGCATCAGCCAATTACCACCCTTGGGAAAATACTCATCCGGCAAGGTGTCCGAAAAAATTTCGTAGTCATCGCGGAAATCGTTGACCACCACGCGGCTTTTGGGAACTCCCGTAGTACCACCAGTTTCGAAGACATAGGTGGGTTGGTCCTTCATGTCGTTCATTTTCCAACGCTCGACCGGGCCGCCTCTGAGCCAATCATCTTCAAACGGCGGGAATTTTTTCATGTCATCGTAAGTTTTCACTTCGGTCAGCGGATCGAAGTTAAAACTGGCTTTCTTTTCCAGCCAGAACGGGCATCCGGTCGATTCGTGGAAATGACGCTGAACCATTTCGTAGGTGTGCTGGTCCAAGCGTTCACGAGCAGTTGCGATAGCGGACTGAAGATCGGATTGGGTCGTCGACATATTCGGCTTAAAGAGTGATGGGTGATCGGGATTTTCGATGGGTTGTAAAGAGATTCTAATTTATCAGAAATCCAACGGTAACGGGCGTTGAATACCCAGAGCTGAAGTACCGTTATTTACAACGCTTATGTAACCTCTCCGATCGCCAAATGCATCGCATTAGATCGCCAAATGCGGCTGTTTTCTCAAAAGAGCCGGTGGAACGACTCCTCTCAGACACGAAGGTTCTTGCATTAAGCGGCAATCGGCGTTTCAGGGAATCTCGAGAGACTCTATACTCTCCGGCTCACTAGACCGCGATTTGTAGACGCGGATAAAAATTGTTTTAACAAGAACTTGATTCAACATGACCAGCGTTCAGCTCCCCGACGGAAGTATCAAAGAATTCGAATCCAGCGTGACTGTCAAAGAAGTCGCCAAAAGTATCGGACGAGGGCTGGCCAAAGCAGCTCTTTGGGGGGAAATCGACCTCCAGCCCGTTCCGCTGGACCATAAGATCGAAGGCACCAAGGTCCCGCTGAAGATCATCACCAACAACAAGAACGCTGCTTTGGAAACCATGCGCCACAGCTGCGCTCACGTGATGGCGCGGGCCGTGATGCGAATCAAGAAGGGTAGCATCCAGTTGGCCTTTGGGCCCACCACCGACAACGGGTTCTACTACGACTTTATGTTGGAGGATCCGCTGACCGAAAGCGATTTTCCAAAAATCGAAGCCGAGATGGCGAAGATCATCGCGCTCGACGAGCCGTTTGAGCGTCTGGTGGAACCACGCGAGAAAGCGGTGCAAATCTGTGCTGATCTGAAACAGGAATTCAAAGTTGAACACATCAACGAAGGTTTGGCCGATGACGAGACATTGTCCTTCTATCAGCAGGGCGAGTTCATTGACCTCTGTCGCGGCCCACACATTCCCAGCCCCAAACAAATCGGTGCCTTCAAGCTGATGAGCATCGCTGGTGCATATTGGAAGGGTGATCAGAGCCGACAGCAGCTTCAGCGACTTTACGCGACCGCGTTTTTCACTCAAGAAGAACTCGACAAACATCTCGAAAACCAAGAAGAAGCCAAGAAGCGCGACCATCGTGTGCTGGGCAAGAAACTGGGCCTGTTCCACATCGACGAAATGGTCGGCCAGGGACTGGTGCTGTGGACGCCCAAGGGCGCTTTCATTCGTCAGCAGTTGCAGGACTTTATTCTGTTTCACTTGCGAAAACAGGGTTACGATCAAGTCTTCACACCCCACATTGGGAAACTGGACCTCTATAAAACCAGCGGGCACTTTCCCTACTACGAGGACAGCCAGTACCCCGCGATCGTTGATCGTGACACCATGTCGAAACTGGCAGAAGAGGGTTGTACTTGCGGCGAGCTATCCAATCAGATGAGCGCTGGCGAGATCGATGGCTATTTGCTTAAGCCGATGAACTGCCCCCATCACATCAAAATCTATGACTCGCAACAGCGCAGCTATCGTGACCTGCCGTTGAGGCTGGCAGAATTTGGTACCGTGTATCGTTGGGAGCAATCTGGCGAGATCGGTGGCCTAACGCGCGTGCGCGGATTCACTCAAGACGACGCTCACCTGTTTGTGACTCAAGAACAACTTGCCGATGAACTGATTGGTTGCATCAAACTGGTCAAAATCGTTTTCGGTGCGATGGGCATGGAGGATTATTCCGTGCGCGTTGGCAAGCGTGATCCCGATGGCGACAAGTATGTTGGCGATCCCAAGAACTGGGACTTGGCCGAACAGGCTTGCCGTGAAGCGGCCGAGACACTGGGCAAACCGTTCACCGAAGAAGAAGGCGAAGCCGCATTTTACGGCCCAAAGATCGATTTCGTGGTCAACGATTGTCTGGGGCGGAAGTGGCAGTTGGGAACCGTCCAGGTCGACTATAACTTGCCCGAGCGTTTTGGCCTCACTTACATCGGTGCCGACAACGCCCCGCATCGGCCAATCATGATCCATCGTGCTCCCTTTGGCAGCATGGAGCGGTTTATTGGCGTGATGATTGAACATTTTGCAGGTTCGTTCCCACTGTGGCTGGCTCCAGAGCAAGCACGCGTGCTGACGGTCAGCGAAAAATCGGAGGATTACGGACGCAAGGTTGAGCAACAGTTGATTTCAGCAGGTCTGCGAGTCACAGGTGACTATCGAAGCGAGAAATTGGGTGCGAAAATCCGCGATGGGCGTTTGGATCTTTTGCCCTATATGCTCATTGTGGGACCTCGAGATGCCGAAAATGGGACCGTTTCGGTACGTGATCGCGTCGAGGGGGATCTTGGCGCGATGCCGCTGGCACAGGCAATTGCTCGTTTTCAGCAAGAGGTAGAGCAGAAAACTGTCAGGCGAACTCACGACGACGGTGGTGGTGCCTCCTGATCCCAGTGTAGGGAGACCCGTTTGGCTCCAAAGAAAGTTTCAACAATAAAAATACGGGCAATAGGCAGGGTTTCTGTTGACGTAGTTTACCTGAATGACCAATAATCTAATGATGGATCAGGAAGCCAACCCGAGGGTTGCTTCGAACATTCGATTACAATTATCGATTCAGCCATTAACGGCCAATTTTTTCTAATCCGAAGAGGTACAACCGATTCCACCAAGTTCACCACAAAATCGAGTCAACGAAAGTATTCGCGTCACTCCCATTCGTGTCATTGACCACGAAGGCACTCAATTGGGTGTTATTGCCACCGCAGATGCACTGGCCAAGGCGAAGGACTTAGGGCTCGACCTCGTCGAAGTGGCTCCCGAGGCCAAACCGCCTGTTTGTCGCATCATGGATTACGGCAAATTCAAATATGACAAGAGCAAGCGTACCTCCAAGAGTAAGCAGCATCAAACAAAATTAAAGGAGATTCGTGTTCGTCCTAAAACGGGGCAGCACGATATCGATTTTAAGGTCAAGCAAGCGATTGGATTTCTTAAGCACAATGACAAGGTGCAGGTTACCATTCAGTTTCGCGGTCGCGAGATGGCTCATATCGAAGAGGGCCGCAAGGTGATGGAGAACATCATCGCGCAATTGGAAGAGTACGGCAAAGTTGAGAGTCGACCCTCTCAACAGGCGCGACGTATGTTGTGCACGATCGCTCCGTTAGGTACCAAGTAACCCGCAGGCGTACATCGGCGTTGGATTGACCGTGAACGATCATCTCGCTGGATCAGCCAACGAAAAACAGCCAACGAAAAAAAACGCCGCATCAGAATTGATGCGGCGTTTTTAATCTTAGGCGATGTTTAATCGCAATCGAAAGCTAATTCATGTCGCGTTGAGATTAACTGTTCAACAGCGATTAACGTCGGAATCCGTAATACTCGGAAGCGTTGCCCTAGAAGCAGGCTTCCAAACCAAGGTATCCACCATGCAACAGTAGGCTTCCGTTGGTGTTAGCCGTCTGAATACGATTCGTATTGGTGAAGTTATAAGGGATTTGATCAGCAGCAAGAGCGATGCCTGCCACACCAAAGGTGCGGTAGCCAAATCGAGCCCGCAGGCGTTGGCTGACGTTGTATGTCAGGCCAAGATCCAATTCACCCAGCAGTGCCACTTGGTCTTGCTGGTCAGAGTAATCAAATTCGCGACCTGCCGAAACTCCCGAAGTCAGCACTGGAACCGATCCGCTTTGATCGAAGAAACGCTGCCGTGAGTTGACCCGGTTGTTGAAAATACCGGTAGAGATACCACCGAAGGCTCGCCAACGTCCGCTCAAGCAGATTTCGTTTCGGCAACCAAGCTGAAAACCGAGCAGATCGTTTGACACAAACGACTGATAGGTCGTCTGAGTCGGTGATACCGCAGTGAGGGCCGGGTTGTTGCTGATGTATGACAATGTTTCATCAAACTGGAACCAGCGGAAACCGCCCAAGAGTTCGAAGTTTGCGGCACGACCACGACGAGTCGTGTAGCTTCCGCCGTTATTGAGCAAATTGACTTCAAAGTTATTGATGTCGGTGTTGCGAACCAGCACGTGGTTGGTTGCAGCGTTATAAATTTCTTCCAAATCACGACCGCTTGGTACGTGCTGAAGTTGGTCCAGCGTCGGCAAGGCAGTTGCCACTGCCATTCCGTCTAACTGCGCGGTCGCATCTGGGTTGAATGCCCAATATCGGAATTCGATGCCTCTGCCAGAGCAGGTGCGACGAGCCAATGAAACTCCGTATCCACCGAAGTCACCCTCATCAGCGTCATTGGTCGAAAGCGTTTGACCACTTGGGTTGAAGCTTAGCGATCGGTTGTCTTCGTAGTCACGAGCGAACGACATCGCGTAAAGACCCGCCACCCAGTTTGCGTTTGCTCCACGACGACCACCGTTGAAGATTTGTCCAACTGCAGGTGATGCTTGGAAGGGAGCGCTGTAGATCGGTGGGTGGTAACCCGGATCTGGTCCGGGAGCGCTACCGCAGGCGATGGTGCCGCCGACAACTCCGTTGTAGGCATTGCCCATGCTGTAACCTGAATCGACGTAGCCGCCACCAATCATCGGAGCGCTGGATACTTGACCACCAACGGCTGACCCGCTGCAGCTCGTGCACCCGCCTACCATGCGGGGCTGACTCATACGTGGTTGTGTCATCACTGGGCCAGCATCAAAGGACTGTCCCATCATTGGAGCGCCCACAGAACCGTTCATTCCGTTCATCGGGACGCTACGGGGAGATCCGTCAAACGGCATACCACCGTTGACAATCTCGCCGCCGTTGAATCCGCCTGTTACCATACCCTGATTAAGGATACCACTGTTGGGTAAGTTGATACTTCCACTGCCGGCAACATTGCCAATTGCTTGACGGGCTGCGGTCGCGACATTTGTCTCCTGACCGTAACCTGCTCGTGAAAGAATCGACTGATACGA
The DNA here is from genome assembly GCA_938036435.1 of uncultured Pirellulaceae bacterium. Lineage (GTDB taxonomy): Bacteria > Planctomycetota > Planctomycetia > Pirellulales > Pirellulaceae > Mariniblastus. The sequence continues at coordinate 5,979 of CALHPU010000007.1, forward strand.
ACCAATTTCACTTGGTGCGTTCCAGTTGTTTTGAGCATTCGCGACACCGGCAGTCATGGTTGCCGAAGCAATCATCGCCAGACATGTATGCCAAAAACGTTTCATTACAAACTCCCTTTTTATTTGTTTTCTGAGCCACCCCTTGGCCACCAACGCATCATCGCGCCGGTGAAGGGCAAGCCGTTATTTCCCCCCGAGGGTGGGCTGCAAACATACGCAACCGAACCAACAGACGGATTCCTTACAAAGCCTATTTCTGTCATCGTCCGCTGAACCGGAATAATCCGAACCAAGTTGGGCATAACAGAAGGAATAACCGGAACAATCCCAACGCACGACATTACAGGCTCTCTACGTTGCCCATTTTCTAAGTGCTGCTAGCAGAATTTGTTCTGAGACTAGGGAACTGGCCGATTTGGGGCGATGTGAAGGCCGATCGATATGAAGGCCGATCGATATGAAAGCCAATTCCAGACCGAAAGACCAAGAAATTGAGCGTTATTGGACTTGCCGAGGTAGAAGATTTTCCGAAGTAGAAGAAGTGCTCAGCGCTGAACTGGCGTACTGCAAACCACTGTTACGCAAGCGGCTGTAACGCGATCAGTGTCGCCAGCAGTTGGCGGGAAATGGACGGTCGGACCTGCCGAATCGATGTCCTGTAACATTAACGTGCAGTAGAAGCAGATGCCCTTCGAAAGCGTTTAGTCTTCAGTAGTTTTTTCTGCGTTTTCATCAGCGGCATCCCAAGGGTTCTCCCATGAACCGCATTGCTCAAGATACTCTTGGTAGACTGGAAATTCCTCGACGCGATCGGCAAGCCAAGTTTTGGTTTGCTCCACGAGTTCTCGTTCTCGGTCGAGCGTAATTTCGCCCATGAGAACGGCCATGCGCAAGAACACAAAATAGGTATCGAGCACATCGCAGCGGCAGTAGTCGTTGATCTCCTGAAGCTTTCCCTCGCGAAATAGGCTCTGCACCATGTGGCCAGCCACACCCATTTTTCCCGGACTGCCAACAATATTAGCACATAAGTTCAAACCACCGTTGAGTCGCGTGGCGCCAAAATTGGTGATGACCTCTTGAAGATCTAGATGCGATGTTTGGTTATACCTGCCGCGTTTTTGCTCCCAGCTCTTGCCATAGATATTGAACCACTCGGGAATCGCCACTCCATAGCGATACGCAGAAAGCTCCATCAGCGGAATATCGAATGAGCGACCGTTGAAGCTTACAAGCGTCGGCATCTGGTAGGCTTTCCAGCCTTCCCAAAAATGTTTGGTCAAAATGTGTGACCGATATTTCGGGGCGTCCAGTGTGACGATGTCGATGATCTGAAACTGAGCGTCGATCTTAATGATGGCGATCGAGACGGGGAGGTGATAGGTATAGGGAATGAACTCCGAACCAAATTTATCCACCAGTTCGGCCGTGTACTTTTCGATCGCTTCCTCGGACTTGAGGCCTTCGCCCGGGTAGCGCACCTTGGCGATCAGATCTCCATCGGCAACGCTTTCGATATCGAAAATCAGATAGCGTGCGGAGGGAGTGGCCATGGAAAGTCCAGAGGTCAGGAGCGACGAGTTTTCGACTGACTTTAGGCGAAAACAAAATGCTAATGTAACCAATCCGCTGAAGCATGAACACGGCCTAATTTAGCCAGCGATTGAGTGGGTTGACCAAATTGCCACCCAACGACAAACTGACCTCTCTGACGCACTTTATCGAAACCGGAAAATTCACACGATGTACGATTCCAGCCGCCTGATCGAATTGGTCAAACAGCATGCCCTCCAGTTTGGCGATTTCACACTGGCTTCGGGAAAGAAAGCGTCCTACTACTTGGATTGCCGAAAACTGACCCTCGACGGCGAATCGGCCAACGTCATCGCCGAAGGCATGCTGAGTCTAATGCAGGACAATTTACCCGAGGCAGTTGGCGGGATGGCGATCGGGGCCGATCCGATCACCGCGTCTGTAATCACGTTGGCTTGGCAGAAGAAAACGCCGGTCAAGGGTTTTATCGTTCGCAAGGAGCCAAAAGGGCACGGCACGGGAAAAGTCGTCGAGGGGCCAGTCGAACCGGGGCAGTCGGTCGTGATGCTGGAGGACGTGGTGACCACAGGTGGTAGTTCTCTACTGGCAATCAAGCATGCAAGGGCCTTTGGCCTCAAAGTGGATCGGATTTTTGCCATTGTCGACCGCGGACAGCGATCCAAGGAAATTTTTGCCGAGGTTGATGTGGAATTTCAAGCGTTGCTAACAACCGGGGATTTGGGGATTTCCTAGGTACAAAATCCCGCGTTACCAGCAGAATCTGCGGAAAATCTCCAATTTTCAACTATAAATATCTTGGGCCTCAGTTCAGAATGCTTCCTGAATTATTGAGCGATTAAACCTCTGCAAGCCTTGTCTTTTAAACGTCACCCAGTCCAGTGACAAGCCTTCCCAAATTATCTACTTCAAGGAACCTATTATGAAATGCCCAAAGCCCCTTTTTGCGTTCATGTTCATTTTAATGCTGACCTGCAACCTGAGCGCGCAGGAAGCATCTCCTGAGAAAACTGACGAGTCAAAATCTGCAATCGCAGATTTGTTGTCTGATGAGAACCAAGAGCAGGAATCGTCGCCGGAGGCCGAAGAATCTGCGACCGAAGAATTAGCGACCGAAGAATTAGCCGAAGATGATGCGGCTGATGAGGATGAAGGGTCTGATGAGGATGAAGGGTCTGATGAGGATGAAGGGTCTGATGAGGAAGTCGCTGTTGACGATGAAGGAGAAGCTGTACAGAACGAGGACCCAACGGACCAGTACAACAATTCTCCAATTGTAATTAGAGTGAACGAAGCTGGCGAAATGGTTGGTCAGGCTCGAGCGTCTGTCAGCGGAAACTGGATGCCAGTGGAAGCGAACATTGCTCTGGTCAGCAATGGTGTTCTACTGAACAAAATTGTTGCTGACGAAGACGGTTCGTTTGCATTCCCTAACATTTCTCCGGGCAGCTACAACGTTTACGGGACAGCTTCTAGTTACTGCGGACAGCGAAGCGTCACAGTAATTTCCGACAACGGTTGCTGTGATAGTTGTAGTCTGGGTTTGACTCAGGATTCTAATAACGCATGTTACTCGGCTCTAACTTCGGCTCCCGCTGCGACCTTCTCTGAGGGGATTGGTTTCGGCGGAGGGTTCTCCGCAGGTGCACCAATCTATTCCGGAGGATTTGCCGGCGGTGGAGGATTTGCTGGTGCTGGTGCCGGAGGAGCGGCCGGCGGATTGTCTGGATTGCGGCTTTTGGCGGTCGGTGGAATTGTTACCGCGATTGCCGTCGGTGATGGTGATGAGGATGACGAGGTCAGCCCAAGCAACTAGGGCAGCCTGTTTACAGAGCGCGATATGTGCACTTCAGCATCAAGTGCGCAAGGATACAGTTTGAAAAACTGATGTTCCCGCCAACGCACACTTCAGCCTCCTAAAAGCTGTTTTTTAGTTCTTCGATGATCTGCGGACAGCGCGAACTGACGTCGTTCGCATCCCAACGATCATCGGGTTTAACATGTAAGCGCCACGTTTCATCGCCATTTTCCTTTCGGCGATGAATTAGCTTCCAAGCACGGTTCTGCAAGGCGCGTTCGTTATTACCTTCAAGGAAAACCGGCTCTGTCTGCTCGTCCATAAACACGCCGCAGTGTTTATTTAAAAAGGACTCATTCGATTCGGGGTTGCCACCTGTGAGTTGCTTGATCAGTTTCCCAACCAGAGTATTTTGAATCAAACTATGGCTGCGGACATTTGAAAACGCCTCATTGACGCCCTCCGGGTTGTCACTGGCGAGCGTAAACAACAGTGGCACGTGCACCGATTCACTGGTCAGCGACGTGCCGATCCCGATCTGGCCGTCACCGCCGAGTGAGTATCCGCGCGGCGAGGTGATTGCCAGATATGCTTTTGATGCCACCGGATGTTCAGCGACAAACTTCAGAAGAACCTCGATCAGCTGATCGATGACGGCCACTTGCGCGGTCAACGCAGCCTGAATGGAAACCACAAGATCCGGGTCGTCGATTTCGGGATCAAAGGCTTGACTTGGGGGTTCATAGGAATCGTACACGGCGGGATCATCAGGTCCCACAAACTGTTTTCTCAACTCTAAAGGTGCATCCCAAGATTGACTAAGTCCGCTGAAATGTAGCCACAGCAGATCGCCTGGCCGGACTTGTTCCACCGCCTCGACGGCGTTTGAGAAAAAAGTGGCCGCTCGGGTTTGACCAATTTCTTCAGCGACATGGTAGGTTGCTTCAGGGGCGATATCGACGATCGATTCGAACTGCGCCTCCTTGGCGCACTGGGCGGCCGTAACGCAGTCGGAGACAAAGACAGATCGGCCGGCAACGCACTGAGAAACCTTGGCATCATTACCGGCCGCCAATAGGTGTCGCATCGAATCGGTCAGTTCGCACGAGTGGGACATCGCGAAATCGAAAGTAATTCCAGCTGAAGCAATGCTGTCAAACGCGGGCGTCTCAAGCATCGTATTGCCGTACAGGCCCAACATAAATGAGTTAAGCCCGTCGATGGTAAGAACGATGAAGGTGGGTGGGTTTTCCTCAGACATGAATGGTAAGGTTTCGCTTTTGGGGTCCCTTAGATCGATTGTAATTTGGTGTTATTTTCCAACGCTTGATCCCGTGTTGGCCCGCGAAATTCAAAGGAAACCGGTAGTTTTAGAGTTTTCGTAGCTCTTTAAAAGGATTTTTGGGTTGGTAAGGCAAAACTATTTCGTTTAAACTTTGGGGCTCAAAAGCACGATTTTAGCAAAAATTGAGAATTCAAATACAGGAGAGTGAACAAGTGGGAACGAAACGGACCGGTAAAGGTCGTCGTAAAGTTGGTCGAAAAAAGCGTCGTATGCGAGCCAAGATTCGGCACCGTAAGAAATAGGTTGTTTTTCTTACCATCGTGAGGATGGCTTTCAGGACCGATGTTCCCCGAGTGTGGATTTCTTCGGACTCTCGGATAGAAATAGAACTACACAACAAAAGCGTGGCGTTGATATCAGCGCCATGCTTTTTTTTGTCTGACTGTCACATTTGCTATAGGCAATTAGTATTTCGGCACAACTCGATTTTCGGGGTAGGTTATTTGCTAGAGGAAAACCTGCCCCACGAGAGCACGTCTATTCGAAGAATAAATTGTGACGAGAGACTAGAGAGTCGCCTTTGCCGCCAGTTCTGGAACTTCGAATCCTTTGCGGTATTCGCGCTTCAATAACGAATTGGCTTTTTCGGAGAGCTCACCTACGAATTGGCCTTCCTCATTGAGCGACAACATGGGGCTCATTTGAATCGCTTTGTCGTTCAATTTCAGATTGTAAACGCTTAAGTGCTGCTCCATCTGATCGATCAGTTGTTGCCACTGCGGATGCTCGAGGCTACGAATCTCCTCGATGGGCATCGACGAACCAGCACGGTAAGAAATATTGGCCAAGTTACACCAACCGGTGCTGTGGTGGCCAACTTCGATTTCAGCATTGAGCATCGAAGGATCGTTAGCAACAACGGCCTCGAGGAAATTCTTCATGTGGACAACGTTGCCACTATTGCCTTTGAACTTGCGGATAACGTTTCCATCGTTGTCAAACGCGACAGCTTTACCTCGTTCCCCGTGAAATTCTCCGCCTTCGCAGAAAGCGACGTAGCCGCTGTTTGGGCCATGTGGCTTCGGCGTTCTTTTACCTCCCGGCTCCGCGGGAATGTTCGTCAGGCCAATCAATACCGGAATCGATCCCGTATCGAAATAGGTAAAGTTGATGTTGGGCGTGTTACCCGCGTCGTTCCAGACAACGCGTCCACCACCACCAAAAATTCTTTTGGGCAGTTTTACGCTGTCTTGGAAAATGTTGTTGCGAACGTCATCTAGAACATGAACGCCCCAGTTACCCATTTCTCCGGAGCCCGTGTTCCAATCCCAGTGCCAGTCGTATTGCAGTTTATTTCGCAAAATCGGCTGGTCTTGAGCAGGCCCCAGCCACATGTCGTAGTCAACTGATTTGGGGAGGGCTAACGGTTTATCGCGTTTGCCAATTGGTCCGCGCGTACCATAACGATTGACTTTGGCTGCCTTGATTTCTCCCAGAGCCTTTTCCTCGTGCAAGAATTTTTTGATTTCAGCTTGCATGGGATCCGAACGCTGTTGTGTCCCGATCTGGCAGACTTTGCCGTATCGTCGAGCAGCTGCAACCGTCTGGTCGCCTTCCCACTGGGTATGAGAAAGAGGTTTTTCAATATAGGCGTGTTTGCCAGCTTCCATCGCCCAGATCGCGGCCAAGCAATGCCAATGGTTGCAAGTCGCAATAACCACCGCATCGATCGAAGGATCCTCTAACAGCTTCCTCATGTCGGTGTAGGTCTTCGCTTTGGGAGCGAGTGTTTCGGTGACCAAATCCAAACGCTTTTGGTCCGGATCACAGATGGCGACGATGTCTGCCATTTCCGTTTGCTGAAACTGCAACATCAGCGACTGTGCGCGACCACCGCAACTGATAAATCCAAGTGAAACTTTTTGGTTGGCATTGCGAGCAAACAATCTGGCTGGCTGGCTGGCTAACGTTCCAGCTGCAACTGTCGTTGCCAGCGAAGTTGCGATAAATTTACGGCGAGAAACAGGTGACATGAAATACTCTCAAGGTTAATGAAACGTCTCTTGGTGATCTTGTTTATAACAATTCCCCGTCCCATTTAAACTTGTGTTTAGCCCGTTTGTTCTGCAAATTCAAAAGTGAGTGCGTAGAGTTTGTCGTGAACCAGCAACCATAGTGGTTGTCTGGACTCCCAACGGTCCTGTTGTGAAAAGGCGTAGAGCCCCATTTTTGCAACAATTTATGACTGGGCCATTCAACAAGGGGCGATTCGACCCCAGAAACAGGTTGATTTACTGCAAACCCGCATTTCTTGGCCAGCATCTCCCTGTTGCATTGGCGATGCGAACTGGGCTTTTGCCTCATTTCGTGCATAATGGTTACAGACACGTTCTCAAAACTTTACGGAGCTATTGATGATGTCGCAAGTGTTACGCCGACCAGCGTTGGTTCTAAACCGCAACTGGCAACCTGTGAATGTTGCCACCGTCGGGCGAGCACTTTCGTTAGTTTTCAGCGAGCGTGCAAGAATCGTTGATCCCAGCGATTATCAGCTGTATGACTGGAGCGACTGGCTGGCGTTGGAGCCGGACGACGATCAACCGTTCATCCAAGCCGTGTCGCAGAAAGTTTGCGTTCCAGAGGTCATCACGCTGACGCGTTATAACCGACTGCCAGATACGAGCGTCGCATTCAGCCGCCGCAATCTGTTTAAGCGTGACCAGTTCATGTGTCAGTATTGCGGTTGTAAGCCAAAGTATGACGCGCTTACGATCGACCATATTGTGCCGCGTTCTCACGGAGGTGGTTCAACTTGGGAGAACTGCGTGTTGGCGTGTATTGACTGTAATCATACCAAAGCCGATCGGACTCCCGAAGGCGCACGGATGAAATTGAAGAAGACCCCAGTTCGACCGCATTGGTCACCGATGTATTCGCGCTACGATACTCAATATCGAAGCTGGGCGAAATTCATTAGCGACGCGTACTGGAACGCTGAGCTTGAAAAATAGTTCAGCCGATTGACAACCTCGTTGTCGGTACTGAAAGATCTAAGCCGCCGTTTTTGGAGACGATCCAAAGACGAGTGGCTTTTTTTAACTTCCCCTCAAGGAGATTTCGTTCTTGCCGGTAAGAAAAACAACTGATTTTTGTCTGAGGCTACTGGCCTCTCTGATTAAGGCAGTCAGCATCAATCGCGTTTGGATCGAAGAAAACAAGGTCTGCAAATGCCGGCGTTGGTGGGCCCGGCCACTGATCTTGGTCGGCAATCCCGTGCTGGCATGCCGTCAAGTTCCCGTGCGCGTGTTGTTTACAAAACAATGGATCCGTTGGGAGCGCAAGATCAAACGCGCACTAGACGGACAGAACGTTCCTGCCGGAAGCGTGCTGGTTTGCAATCAGGTTCCGGGAGTTCCTTTGGCCGATTGGTTGCGCGAGTCAGACGAATCGAAAAAAGGTCGAATCGAGGTGCTGAAGGTTGCAGTGGATGCACTTAAAGTTTTTCATCGTGTGGAGATCGACCATGATGACGGTGACAAAATCTTGTTGAGTCACGGCGACGCGACGCTAAATAACATTCTTTACGATTCGCACAGCGGTTCGATGCAGTGGATCGATTTTGATCTGCGGCACTGGCTGAACGTTCCCGCGGCCCAAAGGCACGCGGACGATTTAAGGGCATTTCTTTTTTCGACCGCGCGGCATTTGTCGGAGCCCGAAATTCCTGATTTTCTAGCGTTCATGCAGCAGCAATATGATGATCCAAAGGTATGGTCATGTTTGCAATCACAGCTTTCGAGTTACTGGTTCCGCTGGGATGTTTTTCATCAGGCTCAGATCCAACGCGGGCGCAGTTCGAACGATTCTAAGCAGGTTGATAAGCAAAAACTTACGCTGCTGGAGAGCTTAATCTGCGCGTAATAGAGGCTTTTGCCCGATGCGCCGCGCAATGGGTGTAAAACGAGTCAGTTTTGTTGGGTGGTGTGCGGTGGTTAACTTGTCACCAATGCCGTTGTTGTTAAAACCTTGTGTTAAAAGTACTTCGGTTAAATTCAAGGGCACGGTAATAATGAACGGTCGATCCTCAATCATATTTTTCAAGAGCGCGTTATTGGTTGCTTCGTTGATGATGTTACTGCAAGTTAGCACGACGCACGCGCAGCAGAACGACGCTCAATCTGCACCTACTGATTGGGCGCGTTGGCGTGGGCCTTACGGAAATGGGATTTCCTCCAATCAACAACCGGTGACGTCTTGGAGCGACACCGAGAACGTAATCTGGCGGACCAAAGTTCCCGGTAAGGGACATGCCTCGCCGATTATTGCCGGTTCAAAAATCTTCTTGGCCACCGCCGACGAGCAAGCACAGACTCAGTCGGTGATTGCCTATGATCGTGGGACAGGCAAACAAGTTTGGAATACGGTGGTCAACACCGGAGATTTTCCGAAAAAGATTCACGTGAAGAACACGCACGCTTCGTCGACAATCGCATTGGGAGACGGATTGATCTATTCTGTTTTCTTTAACAATGGCCGAAAGCACCTTGTCGCTCTTAGCCTTGAAGGTGAAATCGTCTGGCGACAATCCCTCGGAGAGTACAAGAGTCCTTATGAATTCGGAATTGGTGCCTCGCCGATTGTGTTTGAAACGCTCGTTATTGTGTCCAATGAAAACATGAATCAAGGAACAATGAAGGCGTTCGATAGCAAGACGGGAGACCTTAAGTGGTCGGCGGATCGGTCATCGGTCAATTTTTCTACACCCGTGGTCGCCAACGTGGCAGGAAAAGATCAGTTGTTGATTAGCGGCCTGAAAAAAGTCGCCTCCTACGACCCTCTAACGGGCCAAGAGAACTGGAGTGCGGCGGCGAAATGGGACGCCACCTGCGGCACGATGGTCTGGAACGATTCAACCGTGTTCGCCAGCGGCGGCTACCCGGCAGTGCAGACACTTGCCGTCGCAGCCGATGGATCCGGCCAGATGTTGTGGGAGAAACCCATCAAAAGTTACGAACAATCGATGATTGTGGTTGGAGATTTTCTTTACGGGATAAGTGACAAGGGAGTGATCTTTTGTTTTGATGCCGTCCAAGGAACGCAGAAGTGGAAGAGTCGGTTCACGGGCCCGGTTAGTGCATCGCCAGTTTTTGCTAACGGCCTGATTTACTTCACCGCTGAAAATGGGCAGACAAAAGTCATTAAAGCCAATCCTGATCGGTTTGAGGAAGTGGCCACAAATCAATTGGGCACCAGTGCGTTTGCCTCGTTTGCACTGGCGGATAACAAAATCTATACGCGCGTGGGCGAAAAGTCGGGTGCCTACCAAGAGTGGTTGTATTGCATTGGCAAACGCTAATCCGGTAAACAATGCGATTTGTTTGCAGTCTGTTTTTCTGACTTTGACGAAACCCCACGTATGTCAGGCCAAAAAAATCTCCTACGCTTGCTGTTTCCCGTCTCGCAATCGGCTATTATGAGTGATCGAAACGAAAGCGCTCCAACTCACGAGGAAACATTGTGTTAGCTAGTTTTGGTCAATCGGTGGTTCTGGCTCAAACCAATCCCGTTACCGTTGCGATCTGGTGCGGCATCGCATTCATCGGGATGCTGGTTCTGTTTCTGTTGGTCGCGATTCTCAAATATGGAAACCTCTGGTTCCAGGGGTTCATGTCTCAGGCTGACATTGGCCTGCTGGATTTGGTTGGGATGGGGCTGCGAAACGTGCGTCCTGAAGTCATCGTCAAAGCCAAAGTCATGGCCAAGCAGGCCGGTGTGGACATCAATCGTAAGACTGGCCTGCGGACAACCGATTTGGAAGCGCACTACTTGGCCGGTGGTGATGTGATGCGTGTGATCAACGCCATCATCGCGGCTCAACGTGCCAATATCGATTTGGACTTCGACCGCGCTGCGGCGATCGATCTCGCCGGCCGCGATGTGATGGACGCGGTCAAGACGTCTGTCTATCCCAAGGTCATCGACTGCCCCGATCCGCAGCGTAGCGGAAAGAATTTCCTCAGCGCGATTTCCAAAGAAGGCGTTGAATTGAAAATTCGCGCTCGAGTTACCGTACGCACCAATCTTGAGCAATTGATTGGCGGAGCAACCGAAGAAACAATCATCGCCCGAGTTGGTGAAAGCATTATTTCTTCGATTGGATCTTCGGAGAATCATCAAAACGTATTGGAAAACCCGGATCGGATTTCGCGCGCCGTGCTCGAACGCGGATTGGATGCTCATACTGCATTTGAAATCGTCTCGATTGATATCGCTGACATCGACGTTGGCGAAAACATTGGTGCTCGTTTGCAAGCCGATCAAGCCGAGGCCGACACCCGTGTTGCCCGCGCTAGTGCTGAAAAACGCCGCGCTGACGCGATTGCCCACGAACAGGAAATGAAGGCTGGTGTGGCCAAGCAGCGCGCCGGTTTGATTTTGGCCGAATCTCAAGTGCCACAAGCGATGGCCGAGGCTTTTCGCGCTGGCAATATGAAAGCGCAGTAGGGCGATGGCTTTAGAGAAATTCCCCGCGGTCGCCGCGATTCCAGTACAGTGGGGCGATCAAGATGTGTTCCAACACGTCAACAACGCGCACTACTTCCGGTGGTTTGAGTCCTCGCGTGTCGAATACTGGCACAAGTCGGGTCTGTTCGACGCCCTCAAAGGTCCAGGCTACGGACCCATACTTGCGTCAGTGACTTGCAACTACAAACGGCAGATCAGGTTTCCCGATACCGTGCTGGTCGGTACGAAGGTCGAAAAAATGGGCGTTTCCAGCGTCACCTTAGCCCACGACGTCTTCAGCGAAACTAACAACGCTCTCTCGGCGACTGGCACGTCCGTGATCGTCATGTTCGATTACCAGAAACAGCATCCGGTACCCATCAGCGAAGAATTCAAAGCGATCTTTGACGCGTTTGAAGCAAGCGTGTAATTACCATGCTGAGTCACTCGACTTAAAGTGAGTGTTGATGGGTGGAAGTCCCGAGATCGTTTAAACCATTGGCTCTGGCGCAGATTGAGCCCCGCGTTTGGTACCGGGACGAAGCAGTCGAAAACCCACATCAGAGCGAATGAATAAGTACAGCAACGCCATCTCGATAAGCAGGATTGCTAGCGCCAGCCAACGGTTGTAGTCGGGTTTTTTAAACACCCCTCCCTCACCGACCTGCGGCATCGTTTGCGGCGATTCAGGTAGTCCAAATTCCTTGGCGAGACTTCGGATTTTGACCAAGTGGATCACCGGCACGCCCGCTTTACCGAAACGCTCCATGATGCCGTCGAGCTGTTCCGCTTCGTCGGGAACTTCTTCGTTCAATCCAGATTTGAAAGCTTCCTTACCCGCAGTTCGGCCAGTCGATGCCATGCCGCCGCCGACGTTGATGTAAGCCGCGATGGGTTTGCCGCCGGAACGTTGGCGGTAAATTTCCATGCGTTGCTCAAGGATATTTTCAAACTTCTTTTCGTTAAGTAACTGGATACCGTTCTCCTCGATCACTCCCCGAATTGCTTCGACGCCTTCTCTGGGAAAGGACAGCCCTCGGTCCGCTTCGCCGCCGACCGATGCGGCGATTGCGCGGGTTGCAAACACATCGTCGTCGGCGAGAATTTTTTCCATATCCAACCACAATAGATTCGGCAGGTTGGCCCCCCATGAGCTAGACGCTCCACTGCCGATGACGATCGGTTGAGTTTCCAGTGTCTCCAATGCAGCGTAGGTACAGATGTTCATCGCTGGGAACGATCCGCTGACGCCGACAGCAACCACGTCGCCTTTTTTGACGCCAGCGTCCTTGAGGATTTGCACAACGGCGGCGGCGAAATTTGGATTGATGGTGGTCTGTTTGGCGGGCAGCGATCCAGTCAAACTGGTGACGCTGGAGGTTGAGATTCCCAGCAATCCGCTCTCGGTTGGGTCGACTTTGGAATCAATCGGTTCGCCCGATTGCTCACGGGCGACGGCAATGACATCAAACGCACTCTTGGCCAGTTGAGCCGCCTCCATTTTCTCGGCTTCCCATGGCATTTGACGCACGGTCGGAAATTGCTCAACCAAGACCATACCTAAAATTGCGAAGGCAGAAATCAGCAATAGCGCCGTGCGCGAAACACTCTTGGGCCGCCAGTATACTCGTTTCATAACTTATCCTCTTTGCTTGATCTTCAGCGATCAGCGATGCGAAAACCAAGTGTTCAACTAATGATCTGTTGAATTTCCATGCCGTAAATCAGTATCAACACCAGACGAATCGCCACCGACGCCGCGATCAGAGCCGCCAGTGTCTCAATCAGTCCCTGCCGGTCGATCCAGATGGCGATCAATCCCGGAATGATAAATCCAATCACCGAAAACGTAGGTTCTCCCTCGGTCAATAACCCCATCGTTCCTAAAGAGGCGAAGGGGATAAGGTCCATCAGCATTCGAACAATGTATCCGACGAGAATCATTAGCACCGTTCGCCTTCGTCCGTAAACGATGACGAACGTCGACAGCAAGTGCACGATGAAATAAGTCGTGACGGCGGCGACAATTGTCAGCAGCACATCGACAGGTCGGTCCAGAAAAACGGCAACATAGCCGGGCACGACCATGCCGCCTGCCGCTAAACCGAACAGTTCGGAAAACAGCAGGCTGACGCAAAGGCCAATCCCGATCGCAACGGTAAGTAGTTCTTCCATCAGTCTTTGGTTTTCGGTGTGAGGTTTTCGGTAGAAGTAGCAGACAAATTTACTGCTAGGGACATTACTCGAATTTCTTTAACTTGCTGCGGTTGGCAAAGTAGCGGACCAGTTCGAGACCGACGCCGCCAATATTGGCCATGCCCATGACGAGCGCTGAATCACCGGCCAGTTCGACGACGGTTTCAAAGATTTCGTCCACCCGTCGGTCTTCGGCAAACGAGATCTTCATGGGATCGATGCCGGCGCGCGTGGCGGCTTTGGCGAAAATGTAGGTCCCGCTTCCGATCAGCAAGTAGTGATCAGGTTGAGGCCAATTGGCGACGACGTTACCCAGTTGATACGAGCGGTCTGGGCGATCCGCGCGGCAATTGAACACTGCAATTCGGCGTTTGACGTTCGGGTAGCGGTCCAACGCCATTTGCCAAATGCGCTCGGTCGATTCAGGATCGTTGGCGGCGAATCCGTTGACAAAAGTAATGTCCCGCATGAAGAACGCCATCTCGTAAGCCGTCATGGCACCGGAGTCAGGTTTGGCCGCCCACATCCCATCGAGTGCGACCTGACGATCAACACCCAGATCCTGACAGATCCGCAGCGCTAGCGCCACGTTTTCGGCATGCTCGACATACGCGAACCCGTTCAGGTCCTCGTCAGAGATTGCTTCAACATCTTCGTCGGTGATGCCGATCAGTTCGGTGTTGCGATCCTTCGTCGACATCTCAAAAATATCGATGTGGTCTCGTTCGGCGGTGTACAGTTTTCCGTTAACAGGCGTCATTCCTGCAAGGGCCAGCCCGACATCTCTTTCGCCGGGCCCCATCACGTCTAAATGATCCTCCCGCGCGTTGGTGATTACACCATGAGTCGCGTTAACGAATTTGTTTTCGCTTAACCACTGCAAGTGGGGGATCAGCGCCATGCACTCAATCACTAGTGCCTCGGCTTTCAAATCAACGGCCGCCGCAACGATGCGAATTTGTTCAATCACGTTGGCTCGCGCCGGACGGAAGACAGGAAACTCTGCGCCGTCTGGCAAGATCATACGTGGCAAAGTTCCGGTCGTTTTGCAGCACGTTCGAATCCCCCCGGATCGCAAGCCGGCAGCAATCAATCGCGCAACGCTGGACTTACCACGTGTTCCATTGACGTGGATCCGGATTGGAATCTGTTTTAGCCGCCGGCGGTGCGCGGCCGCTTCGGCGATGCCTGCAGCGGTTAACAGGCCGGTGGCTGCCGTCAAAATCGCTATGGAACTCATCGGATTTTTTCGTTTTCTCGGGAGCGGACTAAGTGACTGATGTGAAAAACAGGTGAAGGTCGCCAATAAGTCGATTTCAGGAGTGGGAAGTGTAACTAAAAATGCAAAACAAAGGGCAATTCAAACGCCATTAATTCTGATCAATCAAACTTTTCCTTGACGCGTTATACGTACAAAGCGGCGTTCGGTTTGGTCTGTTTCGAGCTGATTGTTTGAAGAGTTGTTTCTTCGTTGGTCGACTTGATAAAGTAATGATGGAAAACACGCCAATCTAATTAGATTAGAGGAAACTTGGCGACGCTCGCCCGGTTTCAACTGAACGCGGCATATTCTATGTAACACGACTCTCCGAGTCGTCATTCGCGTACCGTTATGACTCGGAGAGTCGTGCCACACTATGGGTTCGGTCGTCGAAAACGAACAGATTCTTAGTTCACCAACCAAAGAGCAATTATTGTTTCATGACTTTTAGAGTTAACAATTCGATCTGCTTGCTCACAATCGCGTCGTTAGTGCATTGGTGGTTGGCCCTGATAATCTCGGGCTGGTTTGCTGGAAGTGTTATTGGACAAGAGAATGAAACTCAAGCGTTGTCCAATAATCAAGTCGACGCGCTCGACAGCCGTGTCGTCGGTGTCCTAGAAAGTTATTGTGCAGACTGTCATCTGGACGGGGCGGACGAAGGTGGCGTCACCTTAGATGCTTTGCTAGATCCCAACACGGCAGCGAACGAAAAAAAATTATGGGATCGGGCACTCAAGCAACTGCGTCACGACTTGATGCCCCCGCGCGATATGGATCAGCCAAGTGCTGAGGAACAGCTGGCCGTTGAGCAATGGATCAAGCAAGCCGTGTTCGCCATCGATCCTGAAGATCCTGATCCCGGTCACGTCATCGTTCGCAGGCTTAATCGAATCGAGTATCGCAACACGATCAAAGATTTGCTTGGCTATGAAATCAATACAGATGTTTTGTTCCCCCCAGACGACACGGGGCATGGGTTTGACAACATGGCTGATGTATTGACGTTGTCTCCGATGCTGATGGAAAAGTATATCGATGCGGCCACTGAAGCTGTGATGGCGAGAGTCCCTTTAGTCTCGGGAGTTCCCAAGCAACAATGGTTTGTTGGGGAAGACTACGAAATTCTTCAACGAAGCAAACCTAGAGCGAAAGACACGCCCGAGGCATCAAATGAACAATCCAATGACGAGGCCGACGATGGCGGTCACTCAAGTAAGCCAGAGAGCGAAGATTCAACTGACGTTTCGGCTGACGAAGATAATCCGTTGGAGGCGATCGACATCAAAGATACGATGTTGCGATTTTTCTACAGTGGTGGTGGGAAAGCCAAATTGAATTTCAAGATCGATCAAGCGGGGAAATACGACTTCCTCGTGATGATCAGAGCGGGCGATGATTATGTCGAGGGTAAGGTTGATTCCAATCGATGCCAAGTGAAGATCGTTGTTGACGACGAAACCATTGCCGATGAAGAATTCGCGCGAGAAGGTTGGGATAAGCACGAGTATCTCCTGAGCAAGAATTGGCAAAAGGGTGATCACTGGATGACGATAGACGTTACGCCGCTGACAAACGAGAAACAGACGCGTCGCCTGAGGTTGGAAGTAGGCGAAACGCGATTGACGGGGCCGCTGGACGATCCGGATAGTCTTGTTTATCCCGAACGACATGGGGAGTTCTTTCCTGATGCCATCCCAGAGGGCAACGACGCGCGGAAGCAATACGCGGGCAAGCTCCTGTTCAAAGCGGCCAAAAAAGCGTTCCGTCGTCCGCCGGAACCAGAGACCGTCGAGCGTTTGGTGGAGCTGGCGGAGTCGGTTTGGTCCGTCGAAGGTAGCGACGAAGCCACCTTCGAAAGAGGTATCGCTCAATCCTTCATCGCAATCCTGTCCTCACCCAATTTTATTTTTCGCGAGACGTTTCCCGTCAGCCAATCCGATTCGGTCGAGGGAGACCCGTCGGCCCGCAAGTCAATCGACAAGGCGCTGATCGACGAGTACTCGCTGGCGACACGGTTGTCCTATTTCTTATGGTCGACCATGCCAGATGAACGCATGATCAAATTGGCCGATGAAGGCAAGCTAAGAAGTGATTTTGATGAAGTGGTAAACAGGATGGTGGAGGATGATCGGTTTGCCTCTTTCTATAAAAACTTTTTGGGTCAGTGGTTACGTACCCGTGATATCGATTCGGTCACGATTGATGCGTTCGCCGTCTTGCGAAGCGGAGAAGAGGCGGAGCTCGCACGAGAACTTCATACCAAGATCGATCGTTTGAAGGAGATCAGGGATCAACTGACCGAGGATCAACGCGTGGAACTTAAATCTTGCTACCGACAGTTGAGAAAGATGTACGAGAAAGCAAAAAAGTTTGCGCTCAAAACAGAGCTTCGGCGCAGCATGCGGCAAGAAACCGAAATGTTGTTTGAACACATCGTGAAAACCGATTCTGATTTAGTCCAATTGATCGACTGCGATTTTACTTTCCTCGATGAACGTTTGGCTTACCATTACGGTATCGAAGGCGTTGAGGGAGAGCAAATGCGTCTGGTGAAGTTAGATCCCAAGGATCATCGTGGCGGTGTTCTTACGCACGGGTCGTTTTTGGCCGTGACTTCCAACCCCGACCGCACCTCGCCCGTAAAACGAGGAGTGTTTGTGTTGGATAACTTACTTGGTATGCCGCCGGGGTCTCCGCCGCCAAACATCCCGGCACTGGAATTAAGTTCGGACGAGGATCTGACGAAGTTCACGCTGCGGAAGTCGCTGGCCATGCACCGAGAGGATCCGCTCTGTAGTTCCTGTCACAATCGGATGGATCCATTGGGATTGGCGTTGGAGAATTATGACGCCTTAGGCCGATATCGAACTCAGGAGTCTGAAATAGAAATCGACGCCAGCGGCGAACTGATTTCGGGGGAATCGTTCAAAAACATTGACGATTTGAAGAAAATACTGGCCACAAAACATAAAGAAGAGTTTTATCGCTGCGTGACAGAAAAATTGATGACCTATGCTTTAGGAAGACCGGTTGAGTATTATGACCTACAGACGATCGATGACATCGTCGCATCATTGCTCACAGAGGGCGGCAAGCCATCAGTGCTTCTTAAGGGAATCGTAGAATCGCCTGCGTTCCAGATGACGCGGCTTGAACCATCGTCCAGTGCCAGTCGGATTGAGTAATCAAACGAACTACGGATCGAGTAGACACATGAATAATCTTAACCGACGAAATTTTCTACGAGGAATCTCTGCAGCGATTGCGGTTCCCGCGATGACGTCGCTGGCCCCCGCGCGGGCGTTGGCCGCAGCGCGTAGCGCTAGTGCCGCCACGACCTCAAGTGGAGCTCCGCTGCGGACGGCGTTCATTCATTTCCCCAATGGTGCGATTCCTAAAGCATGGTGGCCTGAGGCTGGCAAGGATGGCGACAAAGAACTCAAGCTAAGTCGGACACTTGCACCGCTAGAGTCCGTCAAGGATTCATTGCAAGTGTTGGAAGGGCTGGATATGGAACCCGCCCAACCGGGTGCCGACGGTGCAGGTGATCACGCGCGCGGCAATGGAACTTTTTTGACTGGGGTCAGACTCAAAAAGAGTGCCACCGATATCCGCGCTGGCGTCTCGATCGATCAGATAATGGCGGCGAAAGTCGGTGACCAGACCCGATTCCGATCGCTGGAGTTAACGTGTGACGGAATTCGGACTTCTGGCGAATGCGATTCAGGATATAGCTGTGCCTATCAGTACAATCTGTCGTGGGCATCGCCCACGACACCTATGATGCCTGAAGCTAATCCGCGTTTGGTTTTTGAGAGGCTTTTTGGTTCGGGTTTGCCAGATCAACGTGCATCTAATTTTCAGCAAAGGCTGAAGCAACAAAAGTCTGTACTCGATTTCGTGATGGCCGATGCGCGAGCAATGCACAATCGTCTCCAACATTCGGATCGACACAAACTGGATGAGTATTTGACTTCGGTGCGATCGATTGAAGCGCGGATTCAGAAGGCTGAGAAGTTCAACATGCCTGACGTGGCCAAGGTCGCGACGCCCAACGGGATCCCTGATGAGTACTCACGTCACATTGAGCTAATGTTCGATCTGATGCGGTTGGCTTTTCAAACCGATTCGACGCGCGTTGCTACCTTTAGCCTTGCTCACGATGGCAGCAACCGTGCTTTCTCCGAAATTGGAATCGCCGAGGGACATCATGAGTTGAGCCATCATCAGCACAACGAAGAGCGGATCGAAAAAGTCAGTAAGATCGACTTGTTTTACACTCAGCAGCTCGCCAAATTTCTCTCCGGTCTCGATTCGGTCAAAGACACCGATGGAAATTCTATCCTGCATAACTCAATGATCGTTTATGGCAGTGGCAATGCTGACGGAAACCGTCATACGCATACCAACCTGCCGATTCTGTTGGCCGGAAAAGGCGGCGGTTCGGTTGCCTCGGGGCGCAGGGTTGACCATCAAGGCAAACCACTGACCAACCTCTTTTTATCGATGGCCGATCGGATGGGAGTGGAAGAACTGAACAGCTTTGGAGATTCGACAGGTCGCTTGAAAGATGTCTGATTGAGGGTAGCATCTTTGCCCCATTCAGTTCATGCTTGAATTAATGAATCACTCAACCTCCAAATCGCCCCTTCGTTTGCCGACTTCTTCAAATTCTGCCAACACGTCTTCGCTGGCCGGTTCCTGTATCGATAAATCGTTTTCGGTTCCCTTTCGCCATCGGGTTTGGTTTTGTGACGACGTCTTCGAAGGATCTGAAACGGGTTGCGTTTCCTCCATTTTGAAAGAATGCTTCGCTGATTTCGATAGTGACGCAACTCCTGACACCGACCCTGCCAAGGTCCAGATCTGGATTGACGATCAGATTGCCGATGCAAATCCACAGTGGGTTGATTCACTCCAGCAAGCGATTGGGGCGATGGGCCATTTGCGTTTGGTGGGGCCTGCTGAGCGAATTGTTGGTGGCGAGGAGTGTAAGATAGATGAGGCCATATCGGAACGGATTTTGGAGCGCATCAACGACGACGGGCTTGATCGGCGCAGTTACATCGTCGCCGTCGGCGGTGGTGCGGTACTGGACGCCGTTGGGTTCGCCGCAGCGATTGCTCATCGGGGAATCCGCCTGGTGAGATTTCCCTCGACCACACTCTCACAGGGTGATAGTGGTGTGGGCGTCAAAAACGCCGTCAACAGCTTTGGGAAAAAGAATTGGAAGGGAACTTTTTCGGTTCCTTGGGGTGTGGTCAACGATTACGCATTGCTCAGATCGTTGCCCGACGGTGATTTCGTAAGCGGTTTTTCCGAGGCGGTGAAAGTTTCGTTGCTGAAATCGACTGAGGGCTTTGTTTCGATTTCTGAATCGGCCGCTGCGATTGCTGCTAGAGAGGAAGCTGTCTGCCGCGCGGTGATTGAGCAATCGGCTGAACTCCATTTGCTGCACATTACCGAGGGCGGCGACCCGTTCGAGTTACTCGAAGCGCGACCGCTCGATTTTGGGCATTGGTCGGCTCATAAACTGGAGGCGGTCAGTGGATATTCAGTTTGTCATGGACGCGCGGTATCGATCGGGTTAGCGATTGACGTACTTTATTCAGTTCGTAGAACGGGCTTTCAGTTAACCGATGCGGCTCGAGTGATCGAGTGTTTGCTGCAGCTTGGGTTGCCCGTTTGGAATGAATTGTTGGACTCGAATCAATCAGAAATACTCGGTGGACTGGAAGAGTTTCGACAGCATTTGGGTGGGCGATTGACGGTGACGATGTTGGCCGATGTTGGGCATCCAGTGAACGTTCACCAAATCGATCACGAAATCGTTAGTGAAGCCATCGAAGTGCTTGGCAACTTACATCGCGCCGCGACGGCGGCAAAGGAAGCTGAAGGAGTTTTTTGCGTGGCTGATTTTCTCGAAGATGTTTTCTAGCCCGGCGTGTGCGTTTTGAAGTTGCACATTTGAAAGCGAATTTCACATTCTGTTCGATAAAACGCACGTTAATTGAAAAGAGCGAAGCGTTTCAATACAAGCCCGACGCGCTAGCGAGGAATCCGAAAATCCTCGGAAATATCCGCTCGCTCGCGCTTCGGGCTTGTATTTGTGCAACTTCAAAACGTGTGAGCGAGGAGCGCGGATACTTCAGTGCGTCTGGTTCACGCGTTGGATCAGTGTGAGTTCTTGCAAGATGGGCTCTTCTCTGTCAAGTAGGGTTATTGTGCCCAATGACACCATCCTACCTGCAGTAGATATTCGATAATACGTTTCTTCGGTACATAGCGTTTCTGTTTCATCTTCTCAGGCGGGCGGCGTTTGACTACGATTGGCGGCTTCGTCCAACTCTATTTGTACCGCTCGATCTGACCCTCACTACTTTATGAGCGCCAATTCACAAGGCGACATTTCGACATCCTCCATCACCAAAGCAACGCTGACCAATGATGGTTCTGCCAAGTTCGGTACCTTTGGTGGAGTGTTCACGCCATGCACGCTAACGATCCTTGGCGTGATCATGTTTTTGCGATACGGGAATGTTGTCGGTAACGCAGGGCTGGTTTGGGCAATCGTCATCCTTGCAGTGTCGAAAGTAATTACTGTCCTGACGACGCTGTCGCTTTCAGCAGCCGCGACCAATACACGCGTCGAAGGAGGAGGAGCCTACTTCCTGATTAGCCGATCTTTAGGAGTGGAATTCGGCGGTGCGATCGGGATCGTTTTCTTCCTGGCACAAGCGATTTCAGTTTCGATGTACGTGATCGGTTTCACCGAAGCGTTTACTGCATCACTTCCTGAGGGAATCAGTGTCAACTTCAAGGTGATTGCCGTCATCGTTAATGCAATAGTGTTTACCTGCGTCTATATCGGCGCTGGTTGGACGATTCGGCTTCAGTATTTTATTCTGGCGATTCTGGTCGCTTCGCTTGTTTCGTTTTTCATGGGTGCCAGTGAGACATTTTCTGTCGAGGCGATGCAAACGAATCTGTGGAGTTCCTACAGTCCAGACCAGAATCTGTTCACGATGTTCGCCCTGTTCTTCCCTGCGGTTACCGGCATCATGGCGGGTGCTAACATGTCGGGCGATCTAAAGAAGCCCAGTAAATCGATTCCGTCGGGGACGCTTTGGTCCATCATTGCAACGGCGGTGGTCTATCTGGCGATGGCCGTTTTTCTGGCCGGATCTGCGACACGGGCCCAATTGCAAGATGATCAAATGATCGTGCGTGGGTTGGCCAAATTCGGATGGTTGATTACCGCCGGCGTGTTTGCCGCTACACTTTCTAGTGCATTGGGTAGCATGATGGGGGCACCACGGATTCTCCAAGCGCTGGCCAAAGATACGATTTTCCCCAAACTGCGTTTGTTTGCGGCCGGAAGCGGCACCAATAGCGAGCCTCGACGCGCGATTATTTTGACGTTTGCGATTTCTACGGTTTGCATTCTGGCGGCCGACCTGAACTCGATCGCGCCGTTGATCACGATGGCGTTTATGATCACTTACGGGACGATCAATCTCGCGACGTTCTACGAAACGATCACAAAAAACCCAAGCTACCGCCCAACATTTAGATACAGCTATTGGGCGACGTCATTGGCCGGGGCGCTCGGTTGCGGCATTGTCATGATTCTGATTGATTGGAGATGGGCGATCTGGTCTATGTTGATCATGGCTGGGATCTACTATTTCATCTATCGCAAGCAGGTCGTTTCGCGCTGGGGTGATTTGAACAGCGGATTGATGTTCGAACGAACTCGTAAGAACTTGCTCAAGCTTGAGCAGTCTCTCTATCATCCCAAAAACTGGCGTCCGATTATTTTGGCGATGAGTGGCGGAACGATGAATCGTCGTTACTTGGCGGTGATGGGACATTGGTTGACCAGCGGTCAGGGGATTTTGAATATTGGGCAGGTTATTATTGGCAGCGCCGAAGACCAGTTGGACCGCATCGAGAACCAAGAAGAATTGCTCAGCAAGTTCATTCTCAAGGAAGATCTCGAAGCGTTTCCCAACGTGGTTGCGGCACCGACGCTGACCGAGGGGATTGAGTATTTGATTCAGTGCAGCGGCCTTGGGGCGCTAAGGCCAAATTCGCTTTTGATTGGTTGGCCCGGCGAAGAAAATAAGGCCGAGCCTTTGGTTGCGTCTTTGAGGGTGATCGAGGGATTGAAACGGAACGTGATCATTGCCAAATTTAATGGCGTCGACGAGGATCCATGGCTGGCACCCAGTGGCACGATTGATGTCTGGTGGCGTGGTCGACAGAACGGCGAGCTGATGTTGCTGCTGGCCCATTTGCTGAAGCAAAATCGCAAATGGCAGAGCCGAACGCTTCGTCTAATGCGGATTGTCGGCGACGAGGCGGCGCGGGAAGAAGTCATTAAACATCTGGAAGAACTGGCAATTTCCTCTCGAATTGTGGTCCAGACCGAGGTCTTTGTTTCCGATCGGCCAACGGAGATCATTCAGCAGCAATCGAGGGATTCGGCGATTACGTTTTTGGGATTTGCCCTTCCCGAAGAAGGTGGGGAAGCCAGATTCTTTCAAGCGATGGAAGACCTCTCGAGAGAGATTCCCCGAACGCTGCTTATTAGCAGCATCGGGAATATGAAATTGGAATCTTAGGAGAACAGCTGGAGGCTTGATTTGAGCGGCAATCCCAGCTTAGGCCAGATCATCGGGGCCACGGGCTGTCATAATTGGTGTTTTCCGACCCACCCTAGATTTGTTCGGGCTCGGCCGGGGCCTATCTGGAAAGTCTTGAGGGATTTTTCAATTGCGTTTGCCGCTTTTGGGCAGTTGTTATTTAATATATGGTGCTTCTCCGGAGTCGATTTGACGATAGTTGAACGAAGGCCAACCGGGGAACCAGAAGAGCCCGCTCAGCCTTTGTGGAGCGGCCCGAATCACTACTGAGGAAATCATGTCAACCGAAACTCTACCTGCCAATGACGCTTCAAAAACAACCAACGACGTCTACTTCCGCTGCTTTGCAGGCTGCGAGGGACGTCACTCCGTTTTTGATGTGATCTATACGTGCCCATCATGCGGCAGCTTGTTGGAGGTTTATCACGAGCGCAAGCCGCTTCAAGAGAAAACGGCCAAACAGTGGAAGGACATCCTCGACTCGCGTGCTAGTACCACCGAGTGGCCTTACGGCAGCGGTGTCTGGGGGATGAAAGAGTGGGTCATTCCGACGATGGAAAATAAAAACGTCGTCAGCATGAATGAGGGCAATACCAATCTGTTTTGGGCAGACCGCTTGGGCAAGCAGTTGGGAGTTCCTGATCTATGGATCAAGTTGTGCGGCAACAGCCATACTGGCAGTTTCAAAGACCTCGGCATGACGGTCTTGGTCAGCGTGGTCAAGCAAATGATGCAGATGGAAAATAACCCCGTCAAAGCAGTTGCTTGTGCGTCGACCGGTGATACTAGCGCCGCTCTGGCAGCTTACGCAGCGTACGCTGGAATTCCGGCAGTCATTTTTCTGCCGGCCGGAAAAGTAAGTACGGCTCAGCTAATCCAACCGGTTTCTAATGGCGCCCACGTGTTAGCACTGGACACGGACTTCGATGGCTGCATGAACATCGTCAAAGAAGTTACGCAGGACAGCAGTATCTATTTGGCCAACTCAATGAACAGCCTTCGTATCGAAGGACAGAAGACCGTCGGGATTGAGATTGTCCGGCAGTTTAACTGGAGCGTTCCCGACTGGATCATTATCCCGGTCGGAAACCTCGGCAATATCAGCGCCTTGCATAAGGGTTTCCAGTTGCTGATGGATCTTGGTGTGATCGACAAGATGCCGCGGCTGGTTGCCGCGCAAGCCGAGAAAGCCGATCCCTTTTACCAATCCTACAAGAACGGATTCAAGGAAAAGGTTTCCGTTACTGCAGGCGAGACACTGGCCAATGCGATTCGTATCGGTGATCCGGTCAGCTACCACAAAGCTGTCAAAGCGGTTCAGGAAACAGACGGCATCGTCGAACAGGCGAGTGAAGCCGAACTTGCCGAGGCGTCTGCGGAGGCGGACCTGACGGGGATGTACTGCTGCCCGCATACGGGCGTCGCGATGGCGGTGTTGAAGAAGCTGATCAACAATGGCACAATCAAAAAGTCAGACCGCACCGTGGTGATCAGTACGGCTCACGGGCTGAAGTTTACTGATTTTAAAGTGAACTATCACGAGTCAAAACTGGACATGGATTGCAAACTGGCAAACCCACCGGCGTATCTTCCGGCCGATGCGAATGCCGTGAAGGACGAGATTGCTCGCCGTTTGCAGGGGTAAACTCCCGGTGAAGTGCACTTGAGATCTTTGCCTCCAACAATTTAGGCTAGCCTAAGTCGCAAGACTTTCGATCGCCAGAAAGCAAACTGTCCAATCTCTTGCGAGATCGGCTACATTGTGCCGATCCAAGTGAGTTCCATTAGGCATAGGCTACGTCATGCAGCTTTTTGGGTAGAGGCCGCACTTGAATCGGCGTCGTCGAACTCGTATTCAAATGTCTCAATGTCGTCCCGGTAACAATCGGTGACTCGCGCAATAAGGCGGCGATTGTAGTACTCACGATAGTCAGGTCGCACGACACGGTTGAGATGCGGAAGCGTCGCTTCAATCTGAATTCTGGCGACGATCGACTGAAAATCTTCTTCCAAGCTTTCAAATTTTCCAACTTGATTGACCAATAGGTCGCCATTTTGGTTGGAGACGACCGGTTTCTGGAATCCGATTTCTTTGACAATTGCGAATTCGATGAACTCCTCGAAATTCATTTTGGATGTGCGGCGATAACGCTTGTGTTTCTTTTTGGATTTGACAAAGCAGTAATTTGAGACCAGAAGGTCCCAAGGGTTGCGAACGAAGCAGAACTTAAACAGTGATTCG
The DNA here is from genome assembly GCA_938036435.1 of uncultured Pirellulaceae bacterium. Taxonomy (GTDB): domain Bacteria; phylum Planctomycetota; class Planctomycetia; order Pirellulales; family Pirellulaceae; genus Mariniblastus. The sequence goes on from CALHPU010000007.1 coordinate 31,467, forward strand.
AATGTAGCCGTTGGTAGAAGACGTGCAGCCGTTTTGATTCGTTCATGTTTTCGAAATTGAATGCTGCGGTATCCTCCCAGATAGTGATTGACGTTGATTCCCATCCATCGCAGCAAAGGATTGGGAAACGCTGATGCTGCATTGGTCTGGTGAGGTTCCAGCGCACTTCTGATGCTGGTGCCTCCCGTTTTCGGAATGTGAACGAACAAGAATTTGTGCTCGAAAGAAATTTGCATTGCGTTATCAAATGGCGATGATGCAAAACTGGAAATCAAACGGCTGACTATCACACAGATCGCGAGGCTATCAAAACTTTAGCAACTGTGTCTAGAGTGACCGTCAGCTAACTTCCGAAACAATGCTCCCTAAATCAAAAAAACAGTCCACCCAGCAAATACTTGGGTGGACTGTTTGTGTTTTCTATTGGGAGGAGATCGGCGTTTGCGATCCGGCGGTCGTCAGCCTTGGTGGTAGATAGACCCAATCACGACGCAGGCCCAATCTCGCAAGAGAGCGTTCGGCAACGCGCTATGAAGTTCATCTAACGTTTGGCTGAAGCTTCTGCTCTGGCTTCTTTGAGAGCTGCTGCTTCACGGGCCAGTTTGAATTCTGGACCTTTGGCAAAATACTGCAGATCATCTTCAAAGAAGTACGCGCTAGGCAGGTTTTGACCCGCAACGCTGACTTGGCAGCCGGTAAACGCGGTTGCGGACAAACAGGCACCGGCCAACATGACGAGGTGGATGTAATTTGTTTTCATTGGACGATACATGGCTTGGAAGGCTCCGTTAGGTGACCTACAAGAACGGGGGATACATTCAGCTTCCACCACTGCGGATAACCGATAACTCCACTATCGTCGGCCCAGCCGTTGAACTTTGACACTTTCGCGAAAAAATCGATACAGTTTATCTGCTTTAACACATGGCTTGCCTAACCAAGCTTTGCTAGCGTAAAAACGGTACTTCAACCAGCGGAAACGGTGCTGGAGATCAGCCCAAAGTTCACACGCTGACGGCTTGGTCAGAGTTTGTATGCACGCCTACAAAGATGCTGACCTGTACTCAATGTACCGTCGATTGAAAATGAAAAGTCGATGATTCCATTGTTTCCAACTGCTATCATAAGGAAGCCGACTATTCCCTCTGCATTTATGGGCATTACCGATGAAACGCCAACCTAGCTTGCCGCTATTGATGCTGGTTGCCTTGGCAATGATTTCCTTGGCCTTGGCAGCGCCGATCTCGGTCGCGACGGCTCAATTACGCTCTAGTCGCCTGCCCAAGCAAGACTATTTCTTTGCCTTCGGCGAATATTATCGAGGAGATTTAAAAGGCGCTCTGCGCCAATTTCGATCGGCCCACAATACCGCGTTCAAAGTCGGCAACAATCGTTTTCTCGATTCAGTATGCACGTTGACGATGTTGGGAGAGTGTCACTATCAGGTTGGTGACTATGCGACGGCGATGAATTTTTATAATCAGTCCGCCGAGCTGTACCTGAAGTGGGCTGATCGGCGATGGCAGCGCGACATTCAGCTGCCAAGCACCATTGCTGTCAGCACCACCGCAGTGCAGAAAGCCAGAGTCACTTGGGGAACGCCCAAGCGACAGGGGAGAATCGCAAATATTCCCGGTACATTATCGGTACTGCGCGGGCAGAACGACGCGCCACGGATTTTGATTGGCGATTCGGTTCTAGATACTTCTGAGTTTCGACCCGTCGATGTCACCGAAGTGATGCGATGCGTTGCGCTGACGATTCATCGACGCGGTTCCGTTTTGGGGCCTAGCACCAAATTCGATCCGCTTTCGATTCGGATTGCTGCCAAGCTAAAACGCTCTGGGATGGGCAACGGAAGCTACCTTGGATCACTCAATGGCATCGTTTACGGCTGCGTCCTCTCGTCATTTGGCCAGAAAGACAAAGCCGTTGACTTGCTGACCCGTTCACTGCAATTGACTGGCAAGTTGGATCATCCTCTGACTTCATTGGGGTTGATCGAGCTGGCGAAGATCGAGCTGTTAAAGGAAAATTCGACTAAGGCGACCGCGCTGGCAGTCGAGGCTAGTTTTACGGCGGCCTATTTCAACCAGTACGACCGGATCGAGGAGGCACTTTCGATCGGGACGCAGGGTCATTTACTGACGCAGCGCAATCTCTTTCCGCCGCTACGCAATGCGGTTACTTGGGCGGGTCGTGAAAATGCACACAAGATGCAAGCAGCGCTTTCGGTTCGCATGGCCGAATGTTTCTCAGAAAGTGGAGACGCAAACGCCTCTGGAAACGTGCTCAAAGAGGTCAACCGTATGTTGTCTCGCCGCAACTCGCTTGGCAACACGATTATCGCCTCGCGTGCAAAGTATCTGACCGCACTCAATTTGTTCTTGTTGGGTAATAACCAACCAGGGCTCAAACAGCTACAGGACGCAATTGGTCACTTGGGTACGCGTTCGAAATTACAGTATCGCCTACGCACCGCCGACGCGCTCAACAGCCAAGGCGGTTTGACCGAAAAACAGGCCGACGCTCTGTATACTGAAACGTTACAGGATCCTACGGACCTTCAATGGAAGCTGGACCCGATGGATGCGATCGCGTTTTTGTTGACGCCGCACGTGGATGCCATGCAGCGCTGGTTTACCGTGGTGGTCAATCGGAAACGCAACGGCCAAGCGTTAGAGATTGCCGACGCCATCCGACGCCACCGCTTTTATTCGACCTTGCCGATGGGCGGACGGCTGATGTCACTGCGATGGGTAATGCACGGTGACGTAACGCTATTAAGTCAAAACGCGCTTCAGCAGCGGCGGGATTTTCTCAATCGTTATGCGGACTATCGCAAGCTGCTCAACGATGCGGTTACCGTGCGAGCAAAGCTGGATGATTTAGAGGTGTTTCCCGACAAGGATTCTCCAGATTTTGGACAGCGAAAGAAACATGTGTCTGAATTGGTAAAGATATCCAACGCCCAAGAATCGATGCTGGCAAGTTTCGCGCTCCGTCGAGAGCCAGCGGATCTCGCGTTCCCTCCACGCGTCAATCCTGAACGCATTGAAGCGTCGATGGAGCCGGGACAGCTCGCACTGATCACGCTAGAGACAGGCGACGGTTACTACATTTTCATGATTGATTCTCAACGCACGCGCTACTTCGGATTGGTCAGTGCCAACGCGGTGAAGCGCGGGTTGGGTGCGATTATGAAATCGATTGGTGCGTCAGGTAATTTTGCTTCCACCGATGTGCTGGCAAGTGATCAATGGAAAGAGAAGGTCGCTGATTTTCAAACCAACTTGCTGGAGGACATTGACGCCCAGCAACTGGCCCAAACGAAAGAACTGATTGTCGTCCCAGACGGATTGTTTTGGTATCTGCCGTGGGAATCGTTCTTTGTGGATCTCGACGCGCAAGAAGCAACTTTCGGCGATACGATGACCGTCCGTTATTGCCCGACGCTATCTCTGGCGTTCGCCAAACCGCGCGCTGTTGGGCGGTCCGAGCAAACCGGTTTGGTTGCAGGTTCGATGTATGCCAAAACCGACAGCGCACTGACGAAGGTTTTTGTAGACCAATTTGTCAAGGACGTACCGAATTCGATTGCTGTGCCAGAGAAAGTGATTTTTCCCTCCAATCATTCAGCATTTCAACTGGATCAGTTAGTGACGTTGCAGGCGGAGAAGGTGCGTAGCAAGCCATATGATATTAAGCCGTTGATGGTGGACACGGCCCGTTTTGGTACGACGTTGTTTGACTGGATGGGATTGCCGCAATGGGCGCCCCAGACGATGGTGCTGCCTGGTCTTAATTCGATCGGGGGCGGATCTTCAAAAGCTGACGGCAGTGATATGTTTTTAACAACGACGGCTTTGATGGCCTCAGGAAGCCGAGCGGTGTTGGTGCCTCGTTGGAATTCGGGCGGACAAATGCAGGTAGAGTTGGCTGGTCGATTTGCCAAGCACTCTCGCACTATGCCGCTTAAAGATGCGCTGAAAATTTCGATCGGGGAGCTGAAACAGTTGGACGTTGACTATAGCAAGGAGCCGCGGATCGACGTCCAGAAAGACGCTGCACCAATCAAAGGTAGTGCGACATTCTTTTGGGCCAGCCAGATTTTGGTGGCGTTACCTGAACCGCCGATTGCGGCACGCGTTGCCAACAATGACTCGCCTGATAATGTAGTAGTAGGATCGTCAACCAGAGAGGACGGTCAAAGTAAGCAGGGAGGTTCCGTTTCGGAGAAGACGCCAGAGAAAAATGAAATGGCTAGCGTTGACGATGAAGGAGACGTCGACGACGAAGATGTCGACGAAGATGTCGACGAAGACGACGACGAAGATGTCGACGAAGAGGGCGCCGTGTGGGCCATTGGTGGCAAGAAGAAATAGCGAGCAGACTAGGCCAAAGCACATTGTAATTTCGCCAATGTTTCCAATGGTCTATCCATTAAAGTCCCATACCATGCTGTCATAGTCAGCGTGATTGCCAATCCAGAACTGCATAGAACGTTCGTCTATTTCGACAGCCAATGTCCGGTAATCTCGTCCGACTTGCGCTCAGCAGTTACCAATTAGATGTAAGGCGGTGCGTTTCTTCCGAAAGCTGACCTCAAAAATACCTGAGAGCGCTCATCGCGAAGCGCGTCTATCGCTTTGCCCTCTCTTTCTCCAACCACAATTGCAACAACTGTTTGCCGCCAGTTTTCAATTGGCCCAGCAGTTTTGAAGCCCATTGGTCATCGATAGCGTTTTCGAAAGCCTGCAGCAGTGCAACTGACTGTCCTGATTCAAGGTGCCGCATGATCGCGGGAAGGACGTTCTCTTGCAAACCCCAACGACGAGTCGACTCGGGTCCGCTGCAAACAGCCACCACATCGACGACGAAGTTGGAAAACTGCCCCAGCTCTTCTTTGGTCCATGCGATCGCGTCGGCAATGTTTTTTCCTTTTGGACTCTCAGGGCGATCCAACTGATAGGGCGGTGACCATTGCATTGCCGGAGGAATCAAATCAATGTGAGACAACACAACGATTATCGGGGGCCGAAGGAGGTTTGGGTGATTGGCGTACCACGTTTCGATTTGCTTAAGCGTGGCCACATCAGCTGCTTTGGAGGGACTGTGGCCATCGACAACCAACAGAATGATGTCAGAACTTTGTAGCGCCGTTTGAATTTCAGTTTGTTGATTGGCGTTAGCACCATCAACGCCGTAGCCGGGACTGTCCAATAGATCAACCGAAACCGTCTCCTGTGAATGCTCTGTTGCCGAAACCTGAAGGGAGTAACGCTCAACGTGACGCGTCTTCGGCAGGACATCGACGACCGCCTGTTGGTCTCCGGTCAGGTAATTGATCAAGCTAGATTTCCCTGCGCTTGCTTGCCCGACCAATCCAATGGTTACCGGACGTTCACGGATCTGATTTGGCTCTTCTCTGGCCGCCTGTTGGTCAAACGTGTTTCTGTACGCGTCCGCGCCGCCTCGCAAACGACCGCTGTTCATTTCAATCAGATAGAAACCGACTTGGCGAATGAACCGCAAATAGATTCTGGCCAAAACTTCGGATTGCAAGTTGTTACCAACCTTGTCTACGGTGACGCGTGAGAATCCGTACCGTGCAATATTCAGCGGGTTCAGCAAAAATGATCCGGCCCACACGCTGTTGCGAATTCGGTTTACCCATTTGGGTGTGTCCCCGAAGGAACGCCACTGCTTGACCGTCAGCAACCGACTGCCGGGAATCGACTGAAGTACCAGTTGTTCAAGATCGTCGGCCACCAATCTGATGGCTGCCGCGATCTCGGGAATCGTCAATGATGAAAACGGATCGACCGCGCCCGGATGGTAGTACTCGGCTAGCTCTTTGGACAGCGACTCAAACTGTCGGAGATAGAAATGTATCTCCGTCAGATCTTTGGGGGTGATTTCATCAACCTGCTCTTGGTACTTTCGTACTAGTTCCGCCGCCCCAGCATCGCGGTTGGTAAAATGACCGGCCGCTGGTGGTGGCGTTTCGGTGCTGCGATTCTCCGGCCACAGTTTGGCAAGCAAAAACGTTAGACCCCAACACACTGGTAGGATCCACCACAGCCAAATCAGCAGCCCGGTCTTCCAAAGTGCGAAGGCTCCGAAAACGATATACAGCAACACCGGCACTGAAAACAGTACAGCCATCACAATCAATCGTGCGTCGACGATGCTTAACTTTTTTCTTTGGAGCGTTTCCAGAACGACTCTCCCTGTTTCAATTGTTCCGCATAGACGTTGCGGAGTTCTTCGTCCGACGGCAAGTGACCTTGGCTGATTTTCGTGAAATACCAGTTCCAAGCCCAACCCATTGCGTAAGTGTACGCGAATGTGGCGGCTGAATTGACGGCCATTCCCACCCACGGGATCATTTTCAGAGCTCCCCTCAAGCCCAATTGAACGGCAACCTGACCACCGATCGTTGCCGAGACGCGCGCTAGGGTGGGGGCGTCCAATGGTTGTCGGTTAAGCCCTGCCAGTTTGTACGCCAGCCGACTTTGAATCGCCAGAACGACTGGAATATCAACCCATGGTAAGGGAATCGCCGCTGCGGAAGCCGCAAGGAAGCTGTGTCCCAAAATTACCGGCGCACAAACGCGCTGATGCGCGTCCAGTAGAGATTGGTGTAGATCATCGATTTGCCGCAGCGAATGACGATAGGCCGATGGCAGCAGATTTAGAATTTGCTTCTTTAGACGATCGGCTCCAAAGTTCTCTTCTGAAAACCCGCTTTGCTCGCCTGTCAAATCGATTGGGACCCAAGCATCAACTAGGCCGTTGAAACGTTTCAATTTGCTTTCAAGCAACGTTAACACTTCGTCGGGAAAACCGGAGAGGATACTTTCTCTGGCGGATGCGGAAATTTTCGAATCTGAAAAACCACCGGCGCTCATTAGATCAAACGGATCGGGCGTCGGGTGTTGTTCACCAGGATATGCATCGTGCAAACACGAAATCGCCAACAACACTTTGCGGTGCGGGTTGGCTTGGCGGAACTGACGCAGGGGCTCAACCAAACAGTCGGTCGCCTGATCGGTCAAGCGTACCGTGACAATCATCAGATGAGCCAAGGGATCGATCTGCTTAAGATCGGCCGTCGCATCGTAGCCGGCTTCTCCGATACCACGTGTATCCAAGAAACGAGCGATTGGGGTTTGGTCATCCGGAAAATCGAACTGCATTGAGGTTTTCGTCTGCGGACGAAAGCCGTTTCCCACTTCTGCCTCACTGGCACCGGTCAACAAGCGGATAATCGAAGATTTTCCACTGCCCGTTTTTCCGAACAACCAAAGCAGCGGAATGGGGGCTGCTTCAAGAGCGTCACGACGCTGCTGATCAAATTCGTCAGTGCTAGAGTGATCGTCGTAGGCGGACATAGCGCAAGCGGATAGAGAAATGCAGAAACAACTCGTTCAGGCGTGAGTCGGTGCTATTGTACCTGCCAAACGCGGCTCGGATAACCGGCACCAATCAGCTACCCCCGTCGCATCGTCAGCAGGCCGGAGACGATCATGCCACCGCCGATCCACTGGAATGTTGTTGGGGTCTCCGAGAGCATCAGCCAGCCAAAGAACATTGCGACCAATGGGATAAGGTTGCTGTAGATCGATGCGTGTGAGGCGCCGAGAATTTTCACACCGTAGCTCCACATCGCCAGCGCGATCCCCGTCGAAAAAATCCCACAGTAGCAGATGGCGGACACTACCTTTGGCTGCCAAAGGATTGATACATCGACTTCTGACTGAAAGAACGCGATCAGGATGTGAAACGGCAACGCCAGCCCCATGCCCCAGAACGTAAGTTCGACTGGTGAAATGTACTTTAGGACAGGGCGTGAGATTACCGTTGACGCTGACCACGACAATGCGCAAAAAAGCATGATGACATTGCCCAGCAACGTTGCAGACGCTGCCCCATCGATCTCTGGTTTGTCCAGCGCCACGATCATGGTGCCGGCAAAAGTGATCGCGAGACCGAGCCACGAAACGCCAGACAAGTGTTCCTTGAGAAAGATAATGGCGATAAAGGCTGTCCACATCGGCGTCGACGCCATGATCAAGGCCGTGTTACTGGCTGAAGTGTTAAAGATCCCAATTAAAAATGCAACTTGATAGATCAGTCCAAATAAGACCGCGTACACAATGATCGTCCCGAAGTAGCGTTTCCGGGAAATGGGTGAAACGGGCGTAACGTGCTTGATCCGAGCGCTTCGGCGTCGTTGGAGGACGATCCAGATGGCCAAGGTAAGCACCGACAAGACAAAACGCAGCGCGTTGAACCAGAACGGGTTGAGCAAAGAAATGGCGAATTTCATCGCAACCACGTTCAGCCCCCAGATTAAAGCAGCGGCCAGCAGATTAAGATCCGCGGTTATGTTCGGTTGCTGTTTTTCTGTCATCGGTAACAATGTTGGTTGCCAACCAACTTCGCAAGAAACCTTTCAATGAAACAGTATTTAGACCTTCTCCAGCACGTCCTGAACACAGGGGTAGAAAAAGGCGATCGTACCGGCACCGGCACGCGCAGTGTGTTCGGTTACCAGATGCGGTTTGATCTGAGCGACGGCTTTCCGTTGATGACCACCAAAAAGCTGCACCTGAAAAGCATCATTCACGAACTGCTTTGGTTTTTGAAGGGTGATACCAACATCGGTTATCTAAAGGAGAATAAGGTTCGTATTTGGGATCAGTGGGCCGACGAAAACGGAGACCTTGGACCCGTCTACGGTTCGCAATGGCGGTCTTGGGCGTGTGCCGACGGTACGACGATTGATCAAATCAGCCAGCTGGTTGATCAAATCAAAACGAACCCCGATTCTCGCCGGTTGATTGTTAGTGCTTGGAACGTCGCAGAAATTCCGGTGATGAAACTTCCGCCCTGTCACTGCTTCTTTCAGTTCTATGTTGCCGATGGAAGATTGTCCTGCCAGTTGTATCAGCGCAGCGCGGATATTTTTCTGGGCGTCCCGTTCAATATTGCCTCCTATGCGTTTCTACTAACGATGGTGGCTCAGGTAACGGGCCTAGAGCCGGGTGAGTTTGTTCACACGCTTGGCGATGCTCACTTGTACAACAACCATCTCGATCAAGCCCGTGAGCAACTGACGCGCACTCCCGGTGCGTTGCCTACGTTGAAGTTAAATCCGGAAATCAAGAGCATTTTCGATTTTAAGTTCGAGGATTTTGAGATCGAAAATTACCAAGCGGCACCGAACATCAAAGCGCCGATCGCGGTTTAGCCAACTAGTCGACAGAACAACGAGTACTTTATGCAACACTTGGCCATGATCGTCGCGGCATCCGAGAACAACGTGATCGGCGTCGATGGAGATTTGCCGTGGCACCTATCGGAAGATTTGAAACGCTTTAAAAAGCTGACGATGGGACATCACATCATCATGGGGCGCAAAACATTTGACTCGATCGGGCGACTGTTGCCGGGGCGTACGACCGTGATCGTAACTCGACAAAAAGACTACACCTTCGACGGAGCCAAGATTGCTCATTCGGTCGAACAAGCTGTTGATTTCGCGGCTGAAGACCCTTGCCCTTTTATTGTTGGAGGAGCCCAGATCTATTTGGCCGCGATGTCGCTGGTGAATCGTCTATTCTTAACGCGCGTGCACACTGAAATCGACGGTGATACGTTTTTGCCTAAGATTGACTGGTCGGATTGGGAACTGAAATCTAGCGTGAGCGGCTCCGCCGAAGTTGAGTTCACCTTTGAGGATTACGTACGCCAAAACGGGTAGGACAGGTGCAGCCCGGAGTCGTCATCACTCGGTCAGTTGGTTCAAAGACTGGCCTTGGCTGCTTCTAAAGGGGTGGTTTTCAGTCCAAACCACGCAAAAAGAGAGTTCTCCAAGCGGTGAATCCCGTGTCGGCAACTCCCGTATTGGCGGTCGTAGTTGGCTGTTTTTTCCCCAGAGTCCGCTGTTTGGATTTGTTCCGTGAAAACGAAAGCACTACAATGGCAACATGATCACGCACGACTGATGGGATTTCTAAATCAACATTGGTGTGCCGAAACAGAATTTAGATCAGGCCAAAACCTGATTGCATAATATGGGGGGACGCGTGGAAGTCAAAATCAATCCCAAGCATGGTGAACTATCAGAGCCAATCCAAGAATCAATGCGGGAGAAACTTGGCAAGTTGCCGCGGTTCTTCGAGCGGATTACTGGCATTCAAGTTGTTGCCGATATGAGCCACGCGGAGCCGGAGCTAGAGATCATCGTTTCGGCCGAAGGTACGAAGGACTTTTTTGCGTCCGACAGCGGAACCAATGTGGTTGTCGCGTTTGACAAAACCATCGCGAAAGTCGAACAGCAGTTAAGAAAACATAACGATAAACAAACACAGCACCGAAAGAATTCGCCAACACCACCTGATGCTTAACCGTCCACTAGCGCGTGGCAATTTGCTACGTTCGGACGGTGAGAGAACCGCTGACCTAGTGCAAAAACGCTTAAGTCCAACAGGACTGCGTGTCGGCATTAGGGTCAGAAAGGGTATGGAAACGGTCGTTTCCGTTGCGCGATGGCTTTCGGCCAAATACACACTTACAGGAAAACACAAACATGAAATTTTCGGATTTTGTCGCCAGCGACGCTATTAGATCAGAGCTGGCATCAACAGACAAAGAAGGCGTCATTCGCGAATTGATCGGCAGCCTCGTTGAAGCCGGCAAGCTGCCAAAAGATGAACAAGAAAACATCGTTCAGGCCGTTCTCAAGCGCGAGGAACTGGGAAGTACCGGCATTGGACGGGGCATTGCGGTGCCACACACCAAGCACCCGTCGGTTGAGTCTCCGGTAGGCACCGTCGGTGTGAGCCACACTGGCGTTGACTTCGCCAGCCTAGACACCGAACCAGTACAGCTGTTCTTCATGCTGATTTCGCCCCCGGATAAATTGAACGAGCACCTTCAGGCGTTGGAAAACATTTCCAAGCAGCTCCAAGATGAAACGTTCTGTCGATTTTTGAAACAGGCCAAAACTTCGGCCGACGTTAAACAGGTTCTCGAAGAAGCTGACAACAATCAGTTCGCCTAATCCCGCTTGTTTCAAATCTGATCAATGTCAAACGATATGTTTTCAACCAAAGTCACCATCACCAATCCGCAGGGACTGCACATGAGACCTGCGTATTTGTTGGCTGAGACTGCCTCCAAATTCGATTCCAATATCGAATTGGTGAAGGACGATATACGTGTTGACGGAAAAAGTGTTTTGGGAATCTTGACGCTCGGAGCCGCGCAGGGCACCGACGTTATTGTGGAAGCGACCGGGGGTGACGCGGCGGATGCCGTTGCTAAACTCGAAGCGCTACTGCAATCAGGGTTTCCTTCGGCCCAAGAAACCTCCGAATCCGAAAAAGGCTAGACCCGTTTGCCGGCGCACTGAAGTAAATCCAGTTGGCTCTGCAATCGATGCTAACTTGGTTCGAAGGCGTCGAACAACGTTTGACTCAATCAATCAGATCTGAATCGAGCTTACAGTTTTTAAGACAACTGGAAGATTCGATGACCGTGTTTCACCACCAATTACTCAACCGCACTCGCGCCATTTTATCGTGGTTTGACGAGTCTTCGACGATTGAGTTGGCGTGTGTGTCCGAGAGCGGCCGGATCTTTCTAACGCCCCATCGCGGCTTCTTCAATTTCTGCACCCATTACGCTAACGCGTATGCCCGCGGACTTGTTTCTCAGTGTGGTCGCATACGATTCGAACAAACATTAGCGTCGCGCCCTTTTTTTGGTGCGGCGATTTCAACTCAATCAAGGCGCGCTGCCGTCGGTCGAAGTCGATCGGGCATGTGCCGCTAAAAGAAAACAATTAATATGAAAAAAGAAATGCTCATCAACGCGTCTCAAGCCGAGGAATGTCGGATTGCGATCGTTGAAGATGGCCGACTGGAAGAACTGTATGTGGAACGCCACAGCCAAGACAACTATGTCGGTAACGTTTATAAAGGCAAAGTCGTCAATCTGGAGCCGAGTATCCAAGCGGTATTCGTCGATTTCGGCGTAGGTCGCAACGGTTTTTTGCACATCAGCGATGTCGAGCCGCACTATTTCAAGCAAGGTGGTTACGATCCTGATGAAATCATGCGCAAAGAACGCGCCGAAGCGGCAAGTCGAGGTGGCGATCCGCGCAATCGACCACCGGCCAAAGGTGGCTTTCGCCCACGCAACAAGCCGCCGATTCAAGAACTCTTCCAACGCGGCGACGAAGTTTTGGTTCAAGTCATTAAGGAAGGAATTGGCAACAAAGGGCCAACCCTATCGACTTACATCAGCATCCCGGGCCGTTTCCTAGTCCTGATGCCAGCTTTAGGGCGCGTCGGTGTCTCAAGAAAAATTGAAGATGAAGATGAACGTCGTCGCTTGAAAGATATTCTTTACGATCTTGATCCACCCAAGGGGCTGGGGTTCATCGTCCGAACCGCTGGTGCAGGCAAATCGCGCGACGAACTCGCACGGGATCTCGAATATTTGCTTCGCCTTTGGAAAGCGATCGTTAAACGGGTTCAAACCATTCCGGCTCCGATCGATATCTACGAAGAAAGCGACATCGTGATCCGCACGATTCGCGATGTACTCTCAAGCGACATTGATAACATTTGGATCGACAATCAGGCCGCGTTCGAACGCGCAAGAGAATTTTTGAAAATGGTCATGCCGAAATCCGCAGACCGACTGAAATTCTATGAGGGCAAGGATCCGATGTTCCACGTTTACAAAGTGGAAGACGAGATTGCCAAAATCAACGCACGCGAGGTCGACCTGCCTGATGGTGGTTCGATCGTGATTGATCAAACCGAAGCGCTCGTGGCGATCGACGTCAACAGTGGGAACTTCCGCACATCCGATTCTGCCGAGGATTCAGCCTATCGTCTTAATCTGTCGGCCGCGCGAGAGATCTCGCGGCAACTGCGGTTGCGAGATTTGGGCGGCGTGATCGTCAACGACTTTATTGATATGCGTCGTGACAAGCATCGTAGAGGTGTCGAAAGGGCGTTGCGCGATGCGATGAAGCGGGACCGTGCCCGAACCAAAATTCTTCGCATCAGTCCGTTCGGGCTCGTGGAGATGACTCGACAGCGGATTAAGCCGGGACTCAAACGCAGTCTGTACCAAGAGTGTCCATGTTGCACAGGACGCGGTAATGTGAAAACTGCCGAGAGCATGGCGTTAGATGTCATTCGAATGCTATTGCTGGCCCGTCAGCAGAAAAATGTTGCCTCCGTGAAGGTAAAAGTAAACGATGAAGTGGCCTCTTTTCTGAACAATCAAAAACGAAAAGACCTTGCGAAATTGGAAGACGAATCTGATTTCGACATCCAGATTCTCGGAAGTGAGTTTGTGTTCCCCGAACACCTAGAGCTGGAATGCAAAGATGGAACCGGTCATACCGTCCAATTGATCGCCCAAAAGAATGCCAGCCGCGCATCAGCAGGCCGTGCAACGGGTGCTCGGCCAGCCGGCAGCCGGTAGTTTGCGTTGCGGCTTGGCCAATAACATAGATGGCGATCGATCTGGAATTAGGATTGGCACCGGACGGATTGCGCCGTTCCGCCACAAATGTTCAGCGACGGGGCGCGAGCTCTCCGTCTTGTCGATCCCTAATATTCTTTGGGACAAAGCTCTGGATTCGTTCGCGCCTTTTGTAAGTATCTAGAGTAAGTATCTAGAACTCCTAAAGCGGCCTAAATGTCGCGTTTTAACGCCAGCGGTAATGAAAACTGGATTTTGAAGGCACTTTGGGCCCTTTCGGTGGGTTGCTCTGGACTTTTCCGCGTTTGGACCTATAAGATAGGTCAACTTTCACACCACCAAAAAGGGGCTCCATGCCAAAAGAAGAATCATTTGAACTCGACGGAACCGTAACACAGGCTTTGGCCAACACACGTTTTCGCGTCGAATTGGAAACAGGAAACGAAGTCTTGGCCCACGTTTCCGGTCGTATGCGTCGGCACTTTATCCGGATCGTTCCCGGTGACAAAGTTCGTGTCGAGCTATCTCCTTATGACCTGACAAAAGGTCGTATTGTGTTCCGAGAACGTTAAGTTTCTATGTCTGCCCCTAGACTGGGCGCGGTCGGCTCTTGGACTACTGGCACGCTCGCCACCGGAGCTGAGCTTTTCTAGCCATGGCGAATTAGCGCCTCAATCTAGCTCCACCTTTGTGGGACCAGTCACCTTCACTCATCGCCGAAGTCGTTTGCCTTGTGGCACCTTCGTGATCCGGCTCCTGTTGCGTGTTCTTGAATTGCTGTCTCACGGCGGATTTGAGCAAGATTTTTCGGTCATTCTTCTCGGCTGGGAAACTTTATGACCGGGCCTCGGGTAATGCTTTGGCATACCCCTTATGCCAAATAGTGGCCATTGTGCTATTCTTGAAGACTCAAACCGGCTGCTTAAAAGACGGCGAAGACGTGTTTGAATCATCGATCATTTACTGGAGAACCAAAGTGAGAAACGTTTGCCTGTCCCTAATGATACCTGTGGCTATCTGTGTGGCGTCGCTGTTTCCGGCCGAAAAGACTTACGCTCAATCAGCCCCCAAACCGGCTGTCGTTGTTTCGCTCGCCCCGTTGGGCGAACAGATGAATGACCTCAAGTATTTGGTCAATGCATCAGGTTTTGGAAAGTGGAACTTCCTCATCCAATCGCAGATCAAGCATTTCACAGCTGGCATCGATCGTGACCGTCCTTCGGGCATAATGATGTTTTTTCAGGGCGACGATCCTGAACCAAAGTGGCTGGGATTTGTGGCGGTGGAAAACGTAGACGAGATGTTGGATCGCATCGCTGATCTTGCGGATGTCGATGAAGATGACGATCTAATTATGATCTCGCCAGAAAATGGAGATGAGATCGTAGCCAAGGAAGTCAACGGCTACTTATTGATCGCAGATGACAAAGAGATGTTCGCATTGGCGCCTGCTGCACCGGCGGAAGAACTGGGCGACTTGCCGAACAACTATAACATTGCGGCTCGCGTTTTTGGACAACGCATTCCACAAGAGCTTCGCCAGAAAGGGATCGACTTGATCAGCGAAGGTTATGCTCGCCAGATGGAAGAACTTGGCAAAGATAGCGATGAATTTTTTGATACTCAGATGGAGCAGATCAAAAGTTTCGTTAACGATACTGACGAGATCATGATCGGTTTTCAGGCGGATAAGGAATCGGGGAAACTATCGGCCAAGATGGTTTTTCGAGGCACACCGGGATCGGAGTTGGCCAAACGCTGCAACGTCATGAAGGATCTTTCGGCGGGAAGGTTCACTGGTTTTCTCAACTCCGAGGCAGCGTTCAACTCAAACGTTCAGGCCAAGATTATCAAAGAGGATATTGAAAGCTATAACGGATTACTGGATCAGCTTCGAGAACAAGTTCTTGAGGAAATTGATGCCGATGGAGAATTGGACGACGACGAATTTGCAGAACTGGAGACACTGGCTGACGACATGATTTCTGTCCTTAAGGAAACGATTGCCGAAGGTGAGTTTGACGGCGGGGCAGTCGTCATGATGGAGAAGGGCAGCATGAACTTCGCCAGCGGAGCTAAAATTGCCAGCCCTCAGAAATTGGAAAAATCTATCAAGTCGTTCGCAGAGATGGCCCAAGAGAAGTCAGGCGACGTCGTTGACGTCAAATTTAATTCCGAATCCTACGATGGAATTACCTTTCACACGATCAACGTGGCAGTTCCAAGTGATGAAGAAGAAGTTCGGAAGGTGATTGGCGATAAAATGACTATCATGGTGGGGATCGGCGCCGATTCAGTCTACTTGTGTGGAGGCAACAATCCACTTCCACTTTTAAAGGCCAGCATTGAAAAATCCAAGGCCGCGACAGAGTCCCAAGCACTCAACGAGTACAACGTTTTCCTCGTGCCCATTTTGCAGTTTGCCTCTGGAGTAACGCCTGAACCGGTGCTTGAACAGATGGCCGATATGCTTGCTGAGAGCGGCAAGGATCGAATCAGCATTTTCTCCGATGTAATCGAAAACGGAATTGAATCGCGACTTGAAATGGAGGATGGTATTCTTGCCCTAATCCAAGTTGGATTCGAGGCAGCTCAGGCTGGAGCGTTTCAAGGTGACGAATTTTAGAAATGTGGATCTGGCGCTAGTCACCGCGCTGTCGAAATGGAAAAGAATACAGCCGCCAAGTCCACGACTTGTCGGCTGTTTCTTTTTTCAATGATGTTGGGCTCGATGATGTGACGCTTTGGGCCCTCACAAGTCAGCCCCGCAAATTATGCCATTTGCAGGGCACCGGTTTGACTAACGGCTACCTGAGCCACCTGCTCCGAATGCAGGAGTATCCGAAAACGATGCGCTCACCGGTTGGCGAGGGCTAGTTGCGGGAGCGTTAAATCCCCCGTTTGAAAATTGACCATTGAAGCCGCCCTGCTGTCCAAAGCCACCAGATTGAGGCCCGACGCCGCCGGTGATTCCGGTTCCGCTATTGTTAGCGTAAAACGTGTTCTCGAACGCTTGATCAATGCGATCAGTGATGCGGCGTACTCCGCTTCCCAATTGCACTCTTCGGGAACCACCGTAACAGGCACAGCCTAGCTGCTGCCATTCGGCGAACGACAGGTCACGACAGTGACATCGGGCCGGAGCTTGTCGGTTGGTGGTGCCGCTAGGAATGTCACCGGTCCCCCAAGCTCGCTTTTTCGCTTCTGGAGGACGAGGGGCAAGAATCGAACGCTGATAGGCAACTTCAATCGCGTAATGATTCAACCAGCCAGCCATCTCTGCTGAGGTTAGACAAAAGTCAAACGGCTCGCCTCCCTCACCAGCATCAGCCAATTCGCCTTCGTCGTTGATTTCCATGGTATCGCCACCGACAACTTGAAGTCCCGTCAGCCCAACACCATCTACGCCAGCGGCCAACAACCCGTATCCGCCCGGCGGTACCTGTTCGAACTCAAAGACTCCGTAATTATCTGTCGTTGTCGATGCGACGACGCTATCGCGTTTAAGTAACATCACCTTGGTGCTGCGAACATCAATGGGGCGACCATCGGAGGATCGCATTTGGTGGACGCGTCCAATCAGGCGACCGTCTGGCGTCAGAGAAACTGGTGTACCCCCGACTGAAGTGGAAGGGATTGCTTCGGGTTGATACTCGGACAGACCTTCGACGCCGAAAAGTTGCTCTGGGCCATCAGGGCCTTCGCCTTCCAAATGCCGACCATAAATTCGGTATCCAACATTTGGTGTAAAGTAACGGATCCAATCTGTATTGATTGTCGTTGCGTTCTGGAAGGCGTAGGTGGTGATGAATGTTGGAGTGGATTCATCGGCGTCCTCGGTGTACCCGATAATGTTGGCACCAAAGGCAAAGAACGCTTTGTCACCCCATCCGACCAGCGAATAGGCGCCTCTTCGGACATTGTTGAATGAGAAACTTCCGTCCTCTTGAACAGCGGATGTTTTAACCAACCTTCCTTTATTCATCAGATAGATTGTCATCCCAGCGACTTCCGCACCATCGATAGGGCGTACTGTTCCCTCCAAAACGCCTGTCGGACTGACCATTACCCAATTGGAACGCAGTCCTTCTCCGATCCTTCTTTCGCGCAGACCATCGCTGGCCTCCTGCCATCCGGCAAACCGATCGTTGAGAATCGTTTTTTGGCTGGACGTGTCTTCATCTAGATCCTCTATAGGGCGGCGAAACGGGCTGTCGTCGTCGCGCCGTTCGGAACGTGGACGGATTGTTCGCCGTTCCCGAGACTCGTCACGTCCCTCAGAACTGCCTTCCATTCGACGGCGAGCCCGGGCTCTTGCTCGTGCTCGTGCACTGCCAAGATCCTCGTCAGCACCGCTGTCTTCTAATTCAGAAAACGCACCCGCCTCTTCTTTAAACGGCGAATCGTCTGAATCAGGGAATTGGCCCATGACAACTGTGGAACTTAAAACCGCCAGCAGCAACAGACAAGGCAGCATCAAGAAACATTTAATTAGTGGCGTAGTATTCATGAGTCACTTCTCAACGACGATGGAACACAAATGTGATGAGCCAGAATCCTTAACAGGACATTGGCTAGGTCTGTATCGGTCAATCGGCGTACCGGCAAATCCTAAAGAGCCGGAAGTGCTCATTTTACCGAAACAGAGGGCGTTGCGTGCCGGATGGTCGGATCTGGTCGGCTCTGCTAGTTGACCACGTCGCCTTAATTGGGCAAACTTTGCGGGCCGCATATTTTACCGCCTGCCACGTTTCAGTCAAAAATCGTCGACAGTTGGGTAGTTCGAATCGCCAGCACCCTACAGATTTCCTCGGATGATCTCAAAAACCAATCTACTTGATATCATCAGCGGTAAGAAGACCGGGCCGGTGGCAGCGGTGACACGGATAGTGTTGTGGGCTTTTACTCCAGCCTACCGCTTGGCAGTTGCAATCAGAAATCGCAAGCTTACGCGCGACACAACTTCGGTCACCCGAGTGGGTGTTCCTGTGATCTCCATTGGCAACCTGACAACCGGAGGAACGGGTAAGTCTCCAATGGTGATTTGGGTCAGCCAAAGGTTGCGTGAATTGGGGCTGCGTGTCGCTATCGTCAGTCGTGGATATGGAGGCCAGCGCACTGGCACCGCGACACGGCCAAACGATGAAGCGCTCGAGATGCAGCAACGCTTGCCTGACGTTCCACAGCTGCAAGATCCCGACCGCATTAAGTCAGCCAACATCGCCATCGGAGAACTTGAGACGCAGTGCCTAATCATGGATGATGGATTCCAGCATCGCCGTCTTCATAGAGATTTGGATGTGGTATTGATTGATGCGACCAATCCGTTTGGTTATGGATACCTGTTGCCGCGCGGGTTATTGCGTGAGCCGATTGGCAATTTGGCCCGCGCGGACGTGGTCGTGATTACTCGTTGCCAGCAAGTAGATCAAGCGTCGATTGATTCCATTATGAAAGTGATTGCCCAAGCGACGGCCGACAATCACACACCATCGGTGGTCTGCCAGACACAGACGGTCGCCAAACGCTGGCTTCAGTTCGACGGGCAGTCGATGGAAGTGGTTGATTTTGGCACAGATCCAGTCGTCGCCTGTTGTGCAATTGGAAACCCGGAAAGTTTTATCAGTATGGCGACGATGATCGGCGCGCATGTCGTGGGACAAAAATTCTTTCCCGACCACCATACGTTTTCGCGCGGCGACATAGAAAGCGTTGTTCGGTTGGCTCAGGAAAAAGGGGCGAGCCGGATCATCTGCACTCACAAGGATCTGGTGAAGATCGCAATCAACCAGTTCGATGGTGTTCCCTTTTTCGCATTGCAGATCGAATTAGAATTTATACTCGGTGAGGAAGCCTTCAAGGAGCGGTTGAGCCTCGTGACGGCGGATGTCGAAAACTGATGCCGGCTAGGCAACCTTTCGTCGGCCACTTCTTTTCGGACTACTTACGCGGCTTCAGGCTGTTTCGCCATCGTCGCAGTAGAGAAGTTCCCTGCTCACGTTTGTCTCTTTTCCATCGGGAGCTAGAAGAAGGTTGTTCATCTAGCATGCCAGAATCAGGATGCGGCACGGAATCCTGATACACTTCATCGATGAGTCCTTGTTCGTCGGCGCGTTGGTTGAGAGTGGATTCATCTTCGAGGTTGTCTGTTCCCGGAAGCGGTTGAGTATATTCATCCAGAAACCGAGCCCAATGACCTTCCACGATGCGTCGACAACTTTCAAATCCATCGGGGCGTGAGAGGAGTTCGACGGCACTGGCCAGCAACTGCGTCATTGCGGTGGTGTCCTTGTCATCCAGCCAGCGATCGTACAGGCGCACGTTATCGATTAACACTTCGCCAGTGCCCATCAAGTCAAATCCCATTCGTAGATCGATCAGTTCCTCGGCGGGCAGATCGTCGAAGTGCACAGCGAAACGTCGCCATTGATTATCAATTTGATTCACGCCCGAATCAGGGGCCAGTGCCCCAATCGCGCCAAATCGGTAATAGGTCGACGAGGGAGTCTGTCCTTCAATCGCCAATCGCAATGGAGGTTGCTCTGTACCGATTGACTTAATCCAGACCGTAATGGACAGCCGCCCTGTCTCCGGCGGTGCAAAGCGGTTGCTGCGCATCCAGACGCTTGGGCCGTCAGTTTTCATTCGCAACGACGCCGTGCTCTCGTAGCCTTCCTGCTGCCCCAAACTGATGTGTTCGTTTGATTGGTCGTCCCACTGCCAACCATCGAGAGATCCCTGTCCGCCCAATTCGAAATTCTGATTGGCCAAAACGTTGATCGAATCGGCAGCGGTAGCAAGGTTCAGCTTCGCTTGCAGCTGGTAGATCTTTTTCCTCAATGCACCGTGGATTGTTTCTTCGGAATCCGGCAGTTTGATATCGAAGTGAGAAACCTCGACGGCGTCGCTTGTAAACGTTCCTCCCCAGACCTGATAGGCAGGTAGCTCAATGGAGATTCCACGATCACCGCCGCGTTGGGATAACGGGCTCCAAGGCACGTCCGCTGTGAACGGTAGAAATGTCTGCTCAAGACTCGGGTCTAATTGAGGCTTGCCGTCCGCATTTGCGCTGCTCGCCAGAAGCATCTTTGGTTCTTGAGGCACGGCGCCCAAATGAATGTTGACTACCGTAGGCCATGGCGAGTCATTGACACAATACAGAAACGTGCCGCGTTGCGTTGTTAAAGTTCGGACAGCAATAGGACAGCTAGCGCGCTGCCTCGAACCGTCGATGATGGCTGAGTCTGTCGCATCATCGACCCGCAGCGGAACGTCGGAGAATTTCTTTCTTGGCAGCATCGAGAAAACGCGTGTGAAGCTCTCAGTGGTAGCGTTGGGCAACCTCGTTAGCGAGTCACTTGCATCGATTAACAACGCGTTATCCAATCGATGCAGGGCGCGAGCCATTGGTTGGCGAGAGAATATTCCTGCCGGCGTCAAATGTTGTCGTCGGATCAATCGACCGACTTGATTGTCAAATGGAGGCAGCATTTGCAATTGAGCGAAATGAGCCCATGTTCCGTCTTGATAAAACAGGGTGCCTGTTTCCAGTTTCTCCGATTTGAAAAACGAGTGAAAGCTTGCCAGTTCGTTCGTCTGCCGGCCAATACGCCCCCGCGGCAGAGAGGTCGTCGAAGGTAAAGATTGCGGATTGAGTAGAACAATCGAATCAGATTCCTCAAGGCGTCCGGGGTCCAGTCCTAGACGCTGAAGCAGCGGCGCGACATCGACCGACGAATGCAAGTTCGGACTTAACTGTGATGCCACCTCGGCATTTTTGTGAAGGTTGATCGGGGCGATCAACAGCCTGCCGCCAGGTAATGAATCTGTGACGACGTTTGAGAGAGTCAAGTAAAAGTCGGACATCTGGTCGCTACGCCACTTGACCCACTGGTCACGAAGGTCGCCGGTCACATATTGGATGAGGTTTTGATCGTTCTCCAATGACTGCGGTGGCTGCGGCAACGAAGCGAGGAATCGACCAATCGTCTTCCGGTCGTAACCGTATCGCCGGCCTGCCAACATCGTCCAAGAGTTTGGACGGCACATCAGAGAAACACCGCCCAGCGATCGGTAGCCTGAGTATCGCTGAACTGCTTCGGAAATGACATCGACAGCGTGTTGTTGCACGGCGGGAGACAGCGGGTTGTAGCAAGGGAAATCCTCGCGGCCATCGGTGGCTAGTTCGGCAGATAGATCGAGGATATCGATGTCGTTGTCCGAAACATGGCGCTGCATCTCGATTCGTGCAGCTGGCCCCGAAAATTCGAAAGCGGGTATCAGTGTCAGGTCCTCGCGCTCAAAAATCGTCAACAGCATACGCAAGACGTCTTTGCGAAACGGGTCCTGTCCCAGACTTTGAAAAGTACCGGAGTCTGATTTGGGTGAGCCGCGAAACAGTTGGCTGGGATAGAGAGTTCCCCCGTCGATGACGACGGGAATGATCGCACCTTGATAGTTGGATTCTTTTAAATAGTCCACCAAGCGTAACGCACCTTGATAGAACACATTCCAGTCATCCAATGGTTGGTTAACGCGCGCGTCGAAGAACTTTTCAACGTTCAAGCCTTCGGCAAAATTGGACGACGTATAAAAGGCAAGTCGCTGCCGTGTTTTTGCTAACCGGGTTTCAGAGTTTTGATCTTGGATTTTCGGTTCTCGTTCAACTTGACCGGTCTCTGCCATGACGCGCATCGTCGACAAGTGTGCCACATGCTTTTTTGATTGGTTGGCAACTAACAGGTAACAGGTGCTGGAGCGCGGCCAGAATTTCAGGCTGTGTTTGCCAACGGTCGATTGTGGGGAACTCGAGTGGGCGGGCTCATTGCCGGCAGCTTCGGCTTGGTCTTCCAACCGGTGAACGAACGATTCGGGAATAAAAATTCCGGAGTCCGCGCCGTTGATGGGAACTTGTCCGTTGCCATCGAAGTCGAGAATGCTCAGCCCCGCGGCGATAGGACTGCTGCTGTCGTAGTCGATCTCTATCGTGTATCCCTTCCCCGGATCAGCGATCTCTAACGCGATGGCATGCCATTGCCCCGGTTGAAGCTCGAGCCAAGATTGACCGCTTTTGCGAACAAGCGCCGGAGGATTGGCAGAAAGCAATCGTGGCTCTGTCTTTCCAATGGCCCATCGATTCGGTTCGGCAAGCAATTGTTCGGGTGTCAGTGTTTGGATCAATCGACTGGCCGCTGACGGAGCGGTTGAATTGTTAGTTCGAGTGTCGGGTTTTTTTGAATTCAGCACAACGAATTGCACTCGCCGGACGACCAGCGATTTTTTTCCCGCCAGCGGACGGACCGCTTTGCTGTTTGCCGTAATCGAGCCCGATAGCCAGTTCTTTTCCATCTGAATGACAAGGTCGTAGACGCCTTCGGAAGCTGGAGCATTAAACTGAAACACCGATGACGCTGAATTGCCTTGAGCATCGATCTCCAGTGTTTGATCGGAGGTCCATAAGGGAGGACCCGACTGGCGCGCCTTGACCACTGTCAGTCGGCACGACGATTGCGACGAACGTAACGACATTCGTTTTCCCGCAACGGCGACTGATATTGGTTCACCCGGTGAGAACACGACGTGATCACGTTTGAAGTCGACTTGAATCGAATCACCGGGAACGCGCGCGATGGAGATACCATGTCCTAATTCATCTAATGCCTCGTTTAGGTCAGAATCCAGCAGTTCTGCCATCGAGATTGACTTTTTCCATTGAATCTCGGAGCCATCCGTTGCGCTTAGTTGGATGTCAATGGATGTTTGGTCCGATCCAGAAATAGAGAAATCGAAACCGTCGTATGACGTAGGCGAGCGTTGTTCAACAGCAATGCTGTTTTCATTTGTCAGTAACGCAGTGATGGACGAACCACGGCTCAATCCAAGCGGCGCGACATTCGAAATCGTTCCGGTTTTCGTTGATAGGCTGCCTCGCCACGCTTGGTTTTGACCGCCGCCCCAAGAGATTCGAAACCGGTTGGGCGCTGAAGGGAGTGCCTGCTGTGCGGCGATCAAGTTGCCGTCTTGGTTGAATTGTGATTGTGCGGAAACGGTTGACGCGATCGAGCAAACAAACACATTCACGGCAGCAAAGAGTATCGCGCGCAAAATCGCAACAACACACCGACGGTGCGTTTGCGTTTTTCTGTATCGGTTATTTGGACGTCCGTGTCCGTTCATAGCGCGTCGAGAGATCCTGATAACACAGGATTCTATTCAGACTAAATTTTGTCAGAATGTGACTACGTTTTTCGACGATCCTTGTCGAAGCACAGTCGTCCCAAGATTACCAAAATCACCGATTTTACCACCAGCCCAAGATAACTGTTTACGCCGAAACGCTGGCTAACAAACGCGTAGAATTGCTCGCCGAGGCGCTATGCAAGCTGCCCAGTCCCCGCATTTTGTGCCTTGGTAGCGCGTGAGCACAATTTCTCTTTCGCGAATTTTCCACCACGATGGGTGGCAGATTTTCTCAATCGCAAGCGACATACCAGTCAAAGACCGTGAATACTTGAGAGCTGCCAGATGGCGTTGGTTGATCGTAGGATGGGCGCTCCTGCCCGTCGTCACTGTCTTTCTTCATACTCGGCCAAGAGTGGCCAAGCTGCTGTATTGTAGCCGATCAGTTTAATCTTTTGGAAGCAGCAATGGCTTATCTCTGAAGCTCGACTACGTTGTTGCTTTGGCGGCGCGGGCCTGTTTCTTGCGATCGCTCTCTTTTAGCAAGATCTTTCGCATGCGGATCTTTGTTGGTGTCACTTCGACTAGCTCATCGGCCTCAATGTACTCCAGCGCCGCCTCTAGCGAGAACTCACGCGCTGGTTTGAGGATCAAAGCGTCGTCGCTTCCCGAAGCTCGCATGTTAGTCAGTTGTTTAGCCTTGGTCGTATTAACTGGCAGGTCATTGTCACGCGCATTCTCTCCAACGATCATGCCCTCATAGACTTCATCGCTGGGCCCGACAAACATTTCAGCGCGTTGTTGCAAGGTAAACAATGCAAATGCATTTGACTTGCCGTGGACCATCGAGACCATCATTCCGTTAGGACGGCTGGGAATGGATCCGCCCGAAGGGCGAAACTCAAGAAATCGATGGTTGATAATCGCAGTGCCGGCCGTTGCATTGAGCAAACGTGTCCGCAGCCCAATCAAACCCCGAGAGGGAACGATGAACCGCGCCAGCGTAAAATCGCCACGCACATTCATTTCTTGCATCTCGCCACGCCGATTTTGCACCAGCTCCATGACGCTGCCGAATTTCTCAGTTGGCACTTCGATGGCCAACGTCTCAAATGGCTCACTCATCACGCCATCGATCTCTTGCATCACAACGCGCGGTTTACCAATGGACAGTTCGAACCCTTCACGACGCATCGTTTCGATCAAAACAGCCAAGTGTAAGATTCCTCGACCGGCAACAGCAAACGAGTCGCCGCTTTCCATCGGTGTAACTCGCAAGGCGACGTTGCGGTCAAGTTCTTTGGTCAATCGCTCCCGCAATTGACGGCTGGTAACGTATTTACCTTCCCTGCCCGCAAGTGGAGAACTGTTGATAGTGAAAACCATCTCCAACGTTGGTTCATCGACCGAAATCCTTGGCAGGGGTTCGGTGACGTCAGGATGACAAATCGTATCGCCAATTTCGATTCCTTCGATACCCATCAAAGCCACAACCTCACCGGCTTCAGCGCGTTCAACCTCGATACGGCCAAGTTTATCGAAGACGTTCACTGAGGCAATTTTTGCTTTTTCAACGACGCCATCGGCTTTCAGCACGTTGACCGATTGGCCTTTTTTCACCACGCCGCTGTGGACGCGCCCAACCGCGATGCGTCCGACGAATTCAGACCAGTCCATCGTTGTCGTCACCATGCGGAAGTCGCCGGGTTCAACTTCCGGTGGTGGAACGTGTTCAAGAACTAGATCCAGTAAAGGCTCCATGTTGCCTTCAAACGTCTCGATGTCGTCGGTCGCAAAACCTTCTTTGGCCGAAGCATAGATAAAGTGGAAATTGTCCAAGAAGTGCTCACCGCCCATCTCGCAGATCAACTCCATCGCTTCATCGACGACTTCAGCGGTCCGGGCGTCGGGGCGATCAACCTTGTTGACAACGACGATCGGTTGCAGGCCCGCTTCGAGGGCTTTGCCCAGAACAAACCGCGTTTGCGGCATGGGGCCTTCGGCGGCATCAACCAACAGCAGTGCTCCGTCAGCCATCTGAAGTACACGCTCGACTTCGCCGCCGAAATCCGCGTGGCCCGGTGTATCAATGATGTTGATCTTCACACCGCGATAAGGCAGCGCGATGTTTTTGGCCAGAATCGTGATGCCGCGCTCTTTCTCTAGATCGCCCGAATCGAGAATACGTTCGCCTTGAAGCTGTGCCTCGCGAAATTGGTTGCTCTGCCGCAGCAAACAGTCGACGAGCGTCGTTTTACCGTGGTCGACGTGGGCAATAATGACAATGTTTCGGATGTCTTTTCGTTGGGTCATGACAGGCCAAGAGAGGGATCAGAGCAGAATTCTATGTCATTTTTGACAAAGAGTTGCTTCTTTCGGGTTTTGTTGGATTCGGTGGCAGATGATAATCCGTTGCAGCGGTTTTCGGAAGGTTGTTTGCATGAAACGGCTTGCTTCGGACCACTGCCAATTATCACTTAATGATCAACGCTGCTTCCCTACGCTAGCCTAAGCCCCCGTGCGGGCACGCTGCGGTTATTCACAGGAACAGTCACCAAGATTTTGACATCATCGTTATGACACCAAAGCCCTCAACAAAAACAATTTGGCTGCCGGCACTGTTGCTGGTTTCGATGCCGCTGCTTTCAGGCTGCTGGCTTGGCGATGAGAGCTCTTCGAGAGACACCCAACCAAATGGCGACACTTCGCGCGGCGTTTTAGGGACGAGTATGTCCGGCTCTGGTCCGGCTGGTGCGAGCAATCCGGCGAACTCAACGAACAAGATTCAGATTATTGATGTCGCCGGTCAGCCTCCGGGGCTTCGGTTTGGTGAAATGAAGTTCAAATTGGTGACTCAGAATGATATGGTCAATCAGTACATTCCCGTTACCCAAACGCTTGACAATTGGGAGGCAATGTTCGTCGTCCGTCGTTTCCCAGAACTGTCCAGTCCGCAGGAAGCGATTGACAACGTTGTCGAGAATTTGATGCAAGAGGGCGCGGACCAAAATCTGATCAGCGTTAAAAAAGGTGGTCAGCCTGAAAACGAGCTGGCGATTGATTTTATCATTTGGACCGAGGACAAATCGTTGACGGAATTCAATATTCACGTGTATCGCCGGACCGCAGGTGGGATGATTGCCAACATGTATCTGATGCGAGGATATGGTCTTCAAGGACACAATGCTCTCAGTGCTACCATCGCTACCAACCGTAATGTGTTTCTGCAAAGCGTGCTTGATTCACAGTTTCCACTGTTTGTCCGATAAGAAAATTCAACCAATAGAAAAAGGTTCAGCCCGTGGCGCGAGTTGTATTGGCGATGTCCGGAGGAGTAGATTCGAGTGTGGCCGCTCACCTGTTGATCGAACAGGGCCATGAGGTCATCGGCGTCTTTATGCGCCATGGAGAAAAAGCGGTCAGCGCCTGCGCGATTGACGGCAAAACAGAATCGTCGCCGCTGTTGCCGGTGTTGAACAATCGGGCGGACCACAAACAGGGCTGCTGCAGCGCGTCCGACGCCGAGGACGGTCGGCGGGTGGCCGAGCGATTGGGGATTCCGTTTTACGCGCTGAATTTGGAAGAAGAATTTCGCGGCATCATCGACTACTTTGTGGAAGAGTATTCCGTCGGCCGGACGCCAAATCCTTGCGTAATGTGCAACAACAAGATCAAGTTCGGTAAACTGTTTGATTATGCCAATAGCGTCGGCGCTGAATTTTTGGCCACCGGCCATTACGCTCAGCTGCATCGAAACGATGGTAGCGATGACTTACAGTTGGTTCGTGGCGTGGACGCTGGTAAGGACCAGTCCTACGTGCTATTTGGAATCAAAAAGAAGTATCTCAGCCGGATGCTGTTGCCGGTGGGCGGATATGAGAAACCGGTCATTCGCGCGATTGCCGGCACGTTGGGTTTGAACGTCGCCGAGAAAAAAGACTCTCAAGAGATTTGCTTCGTTACCTCGGGCAAGCACGACCAGTTCGTTCGTCAGAGGCAAGGTGACAAGATCGAAACGGCGGGAGACATCGTTACTTCTGACGGAACGGTTGTTGGTCAGCATCCGGGCATTGAAGGATTCACCATCGGTCAACGGCGCGGCATCGGTGTTGCCATGGGCGAACCCTATTTCGTGACGAAGATCGACTCGAAAGAGCGCCGGGTCGTCATTGGTCCCGAGGCCGAATTAGGTCGCAGCAGTCTAACGGCGGACGCCACTAACTGGTTGGTCGATATGCCGACCGAACCATTTCGTTGTCAGGCTCAGATCCGCTACAACAGTACCGCTAAACCTGCGACGGCGACATTACTTGACGGTAGCCGTCTGTCTGTTGAGTTTGACGCACCTCAAAAAGGCGTTGCCCCTGGCCAAGCAGTGGTGTGCTACGGCGGTGAAAATCAAGATCAAGTACTCGGCGGTGGCTGGATTGAGTAGAAAGGGTAAAGGGATAAAAGTGTGGAAGACCCACTGATCAGAACCATCGACGCTAACCGCGTCGGCGCGAGCCTGCGGGCACAAGATGTGATGAGCTCGGCACCAATGCGACTATCTGAATCTACCCTATCTGAATCTACCTAGAGCGACTTCAGGAATGCGACCAGCGCTGCTCGGTCGGCGGCCGACATGTCACAAAAAGCGTTTCGCGCAGCTTCTGCTTCACCACCATGCCAGAGGATTGCTTCTTCCAATGTTTCAGCACGGCCATCATGCATGTAGGCCTCGCCTGTTCCATTGACGCCAGCAGTGTGACCAATATTCCACAGCGGCGAGGTACGCCATTCGGAACCGGCGGCGATGCCTTCACCCATGTTGTCCGCCAATCCGGGCCCCATGTCGTGCAGCAGCATATCGCTGTAGGGGTGGATCGTCTGGCTACGCACTTCGGCCATTGGGTGATTAGAACTGGTGGTGAACTGAGCCGTGTGACACTTGGCGCAACCAGCGCTGGCAAAAAGTGTTTCGCCTTGTAACGCTTGGGCGTCGTCTAAATCGCGCCGGGCTTGGACTCCCAACAGCGCTGTGTAACGCGTCATTTGATCGAGTTCGATGTCCGAGATTCCTGATCCGTTACCATTGGTTCCGTCATCAAGCACGGGAAACACAGAAGTGGTGATTCCAATATCGCCGTTCAACGCATCAGCTACTTGGTGTTTCACTAGAGCATGTGAACTCTTGTAGCCGAATCGGCCCAATCGCGACTGGCCTGTTTCCGGATCAACAATGATTGGAGCGCGACCCGAGATCCCATCATTGTCCGAATCATCTGGATCTGCCAGCGCCATGATGCTGCTTTCGCTGATCGCTTCAAGCAGCCCCATTCCAATGATCGGCGGTGCCAGTCGGACCGAGAAGTGCGAGGGCGGCGTTCCTTCAAAAGAGTAGTTTGGCTTTCGCAACGTGAAAGGTGTTCCGTCGCCGTACTGACCGGTGGTCGTATTGTAGCTGCTGATCGAGGCGCTGCCGTCACTGGCCGCGCTACCGATGCTCTTGGGTTGGAAGATCGATCCGAACAACGGGTGCGGTGTTCCACTGGAATCGATTCCCACTTTCAGAGCCGAGCTGGTCATTAATTGTCCGATTGCTGGCGGGAGAGCGCGGCCATTGTTGACGTGACAGTTAACGCAACTGCGGGCAACGTATTTTGAACCCAGTTTCCCAACCTGAGCGGCGAAAACGGGGTTTCCTGGTTCGGAATGAGTTCCGTTACCGAAGTCCGTGTGATGTAGACGACGGCCCTGCATGAAATCGACTCCATTGGTCGGAGACATATTGCCTGCCATCTGTTTAAACGCATTATCGGGTTCGTTGGAATACGGATAGTGCACAGTCGTCTTTCCACCCGACCAACCCTTGGTTGGAATCGGATAAGAATCAAGGCTTTGGTTGACGTTACCTACAATGCCCCCGTCGAAGCCAACGTCTTTTCCTTGAGCCCAAGGAACCAAGCCTTCACCGACGATGTATAACAGCGTCGTGCCGTAGTAATTGCTGCGTCCATTGCGAGGAGCCCGCAAAAACTGGCTGATTTCAATCTCCACGCGATCACCTACCTGTATTGGTCGGGAGAACTGCGTGTTAAAAGAGATCGAAGCCGAATAGTTGTAGTCGGTCTCGCCCGGCGTTGCCGAGGGATTGGTCGAAACTAACGTCGCCAACTGGTTGTGCGAATACTCGGCCAAGGTGTTGAAACCTCGGAAGAAAGTGCGAAATTCTGGCGGGTTAAGCCGATCATGAGTTGTGTAGTTAAACGTGATATCCGTGCCACCATTTTTGCCGACACGATCAATGATCTCGACATCCATCGTGCGCTGCTCCCAGTACCAGCTCAGATAGTGATCGTAGGCTTGGAACATGAATTCACGCGCATGTCGGTCTCGTGCTCGATCTGAGAAGTAGGTGGTCAGAGCGTCGGGTGTTTCAACAATGACAGAGGGTTCCAGTTGCGTAGCGGAATCGAACAACGGAACAATGCTCCTCCCAGCATCAGGTTGAGCCGTGATGGTAGCGGCCGCAGGAGCACTCTCGCGACCCGAAGCAACGGCCACCAGCGCTATGTGCCAAGTTTGTCCCGGCGTCAGCCCGGAAAGTGTCGCACTATTTACGTTCCCAACTTCTTTTACGTTGGCCAAACTTCCAGCGGTCAAACCGTACTGCAGCTCGTATCCGGTGATCCCTGCCGAGTTACTGCCGGACCAAGTTAAACTAATAGAGTCGGCGGTCCCCGACGGGGAGATTGCCAGATTCGAAGGCGGTTGTACGATCATCAGCAGCGCGTCGATCATCCCGGGGATGTCGGCGAAGTCCATCGTTCCATCGTTGTTCATATCCAGAACAACGTTAGGATCTAGGTGTGGAAACTGAGTCCGGTAGATGAACTGCGAGCTGAGCGCCGTGATAAACGGCGGGATGTCCGCGAAGTCGATCATCCCATCGCCATTGGCATCGCCACGGGACGTCGCACTGGAGTTTGAATTCGACGCAGCGGCGTGGAGCTGTTTGTCAACCGGCAGTAGCAGTAACAACATCAAAGCAAAGGTGCGCACTGTCAAACTTACACGTCGTCTTTTGTCAGAAAATTGCAACTTAAGACCTAGTGATAAAAGGATGGGGCCGCGATGGGGCCGGGAAAGGAGGGCGTCAGCTGAAAGCGATTTCATAAAGAAGTATTATTGCTCGGTTCTGATCGAAGTCAACTTGGAATAAGAGGCCCAGTGACTGTTGATACCGTGGATTTGGAGCATATTGGACTTTGATCGCCTCTTATTGTTACATCGGACAGGTGAAATGAATTTTGTAACTTTTGTAACGATAATTACCGATGCACGCTCAGCAACTACCTCGGGAGCCGCAAGTTTTCAGGTTGCGCTTCGGGCTTGTATTTGAGCAACTTCAAAACTTGCCCGTCGGTCTTGTCTCAGCGCTTCGCGATTTCAAATTGGCGAGCAAAATTCTATTTGATCAGCGCCGCCGCAATACGCAGCAAATCATCATCGGCCTCACGCGAGTAATTGATGATCTGTTGGCCAACGATTGACAATCGCTGTTTGACCGACAGTGGTTTCGAAAGATCCATCGGTGGGTCATCCTCTACCAGTTCAGCGCCAGCGCGCTGTACAAAATATCCGACGCTCATGCGCGGTGGCCCGTGAGGTGACTGCTTTGTCCCCCAATGGGCAAGTTGAGTCGTCCAGCAAAACACCGATCCGCGTTTGCCTTGCAGCGATCGTATGTCCTGCATGTTCTCGATTCGAATGTCAGGCGTAGCGTCTTCGTAGTCCGGGTCCAATGACGCAGGAAACACGCCAATCGAAGAGCTCAAGTGATCCAAATCGGTCAGCGGAATCCAAATCGTCAAATAGTCCAAGTGATCTTCGTCTTCAATCAACACATCGCGCACTTGATCGCGATGCGGCGAAAACGCGGTCTGGTTGGTTGCACGAACCAGCCAGCTCCAAACCGCCGGAAGGATGTCGTAGTCGCCGATCAAATCTTTCAACAACGGATCGAGTTGAAGCACCAAATCCCAGAACTCGTCATAGACGAACGCGAAAACACAAGGAATTTTTTTGGAATCTAGCCTTTCAAAACAGTCTGATAGGCGGTCGATCAGTTGGGCGTCGAACCAACCATCATAAGCAAAATAGCCATCCTCGCTGATCACCGTTTTGCAGACTGACCAATCACTGGAACGTAACTCGAGATCTTTTCCGAGGGTTGAAATTATTTGCAGCGACTCGGACTCTGTGATCGACATGTCCGGACAGAGTAATCGCCAGAACTCAATGTTCTTTAGTTCGTGTTCATCCACAGCAGCGCTCAAGCTTCAAATCCAAAGGGTGCCAGCGAGTACTTTGACCCGAATTAATTTTGGGGAGGCGACGAACCAGACGGCTCGCAACCTGCGGCTAAAAAATGAGTGGCGGAACAGCGCGAGCCGTCCGGCGCTAGTAACAGCCTCATTCTAACGTGATATTCCAGCACGGTGTTAGGGTATGGGCGACGGTGACCGGCGTCGCTACGCTGCGATACAAAATCAGGCGTGGAGGCCAGATTAATCCATTTTATCGGATTGATCGTTGGCGGCAGATGCGGCTATTAGAAAAGAGCCCGTTTGTTTGCAAACTCACCCTCGCGAAAGCGTCTTTGCTTGATTTTACAAATGGGCTTACTATGCTGAATTACTGAAAAATTTAGCGCATGCACCGATTGCCTGCGACACCCCTGAGACTGTTGGAGACACTAGATGCGATCGTCCTTTAACTACTTGATGCGAGTCTTTGGAAGAATTGACCGCAATCATACTGGTAACAGCCTGATGGATATCAGCCAACGGCGAAAACTGACGCGACAAACATCTTACGAAGCGATGGAGCCGCGGTTGTTGTTGGCGGGGATCGAATTTCTCCCTGAGACTAGCCAAGTATTAATTGGTGGAACTCAACAAGCTGACAGTGCTACTGTGCAACAGGATGGAAATGAGTTGATCGTCACTCAAGTTGGTTTTCCAACCCGTACGTTTCAAGCCTCTGGTATCCAATCCATTATTTTTGTTGGGCTCGGTGGCGACGACTTCTTTCGAAACTTCACCGGTAAGCCAAGCTTCGCCTTCGGGCATGCCGGAGAAGATGTATTGATAGGCGGTTTCGGCAATGACACACTCGTTGGCAACAGCCAAAACGATACGATCGCTGGCAATGGCGGCAACGATATTTTAATCGCCGGCATTGGTGATGATCGAGTCAGCGGTGGTGGTGGAAACGACAGGATCCTTGGTGTGGCGGGGACCAATTTCCTCAATGGCAATGGTGGCGACGATACCATTTTTGGCGGACTCAACCGCGACAACATAACAGGCGGCGCAGGTAATGACACGTTGGCCGGCTCTGAAGGCGATGACAATATCATTGCCAATGAAGGAGAAAACCTGATTTTCGGCGGTGCCGGAAACGACAGAGTTGAAGGTGGTACCGGTGTTGACCGAGTCTTTGGTCAGAGTGGAAACGATACGATTTCGGGAGGGCTTGGCCAAGACGTTTTATTTGGAAACGGTGGCAACGATCGATTCACCGGCGATTTTGGCAATGATCGAATCGTTGGTGGTCAAGGAGATGACCGAGCGACATTTAATGGGTTGTTTTCGGATTTCGAAGTTGAATTCGATGGAGACAACGCAACGGTTAGAGACGTGCGGACCTTCAACAATGAGGGCGTTGATCGATTGAATGGAATCAATCAAGTCGTCTTTTCCAACGCATTTCAAAACGCAGGTGGACCACCGGTGTTCACTGGGCCACGGCCTGAGGTAGACCCCGGCACGCCGCCTGTCGTCGTAAACGAAGTCGTGACAATCCAACCCATCATTGTTTCCAATGATGACGGATCCAATACAGCTGAATTTTTTGGAAACGCCTCCCAAGAAGCTGACATCATGGTGCGAGTTGACGCAATCTTTGAACAGGCAGGTATCGATATCGTTTGGCTTCCAGAGGTATCACTCAACAGTACATTCACTAACGTAGGAGATGGCCAAACTGGCGACGCGGAAAGACCCGGTGATGACCTTCGCGCGATCGTCGATCAGGGTGATGAGGCTGGCATCGGCAGCGATAACCCAAATGTAATCGATATGTACTTCGTTGAACTGGTTCCAGCGTTCGCCGATCTTGGAGAAAATACGGTCAACGGCTTTGCGTTTATCGGCTTGCCAGGAGTCGCGATTCAGATCGGCGACAACTTGCCCGATACAGCTGGCGGGCGCAATGTGATCGCTGAGGTTACGGCCCATGAGATCGGTCACAACCTTGGTTTGCAACACTTAGAAGTGGCAGGCAATCTGATGGCACCGGGGGGATTTGATGGTGGCGGAAGTGACCTTAATCAGGATCAAATTACAATCGCGCTCAACAGCCCATTGAGCGTCTAGCCGATCGGGTTTGTCTCGCTCATCTGAGGTCCTGTGACGCAAGCAAATCGCAGGTAGACAAGACATCAACGAAAAAAGGCAGACGATTAATCGTCTGCCTTTCATTTTAGTCATTTGGGAAATTCCGTCGGAGGAGTTTTCTTCAACTGACTTAGGTGCTCTGTTGATGCTAGTGACCATCGCCACCAGCAGTTGATTCAGGAACTAGCCAAAAATCTTCGGCGCGCCTACTTGATCGTGGATCTGGTTGCAAACTTGAGGATCGATACCCAATCCTTGTGCCAGCTGGCCTAGATATTGAGCTTCGTTTTGTGAGTCGAGGTCAATTGATGTCAGAGACAGCAAATAGACTTGGCCTGCCATTTCTTTGGGAACAGATTGGGCATAGGCCTGTACGTCCAAAGGAGCCGAGAACTCGCGCTGAACAAATTCGATCTCATCTTGCGATACTTCATCGCCAAGGCTTTCGACGATTTTCTGTTTTTCAGCGTCATCGATCCGGCCGTCGGATTTAGCCGCATTGATCATTCCACGGATGATGAGTTCTGCTTGCTGATTCGCAGCGGCATGCTCTTGTTGAGGAACTGCTGGAGCTTGGCCTCCTCCGAGAACCGATCCGAGCAGCCCACCGAGAGCACCGCCACCGGCTGCTTGACCTCCGCCACCGCCCAAAACACTACCAAGCAGATCACCAAGTCCACCGCTACTGGCTTGTTGCTGTTGTGCTCCACCGCCCAAAACGCTGCCCAGCAGTCCACCAAGACCACCGCCGGCAGATTGTTGTCCACCACCAAGCAAGCCGCCCAAAAGTTTTCCACCAAGTCCTGATGAAAGTGCTTGATTGCCCAATAGGCTTCCGAGTAATTTAACTGCGTCCATAATACGTCCTCTTCTTTGATCTAACGGTTTAACCAGATAAATGAGTGGCTGGACCATCAACTGATCAACCAACAGTGCAAAGTTTATTGGATACCGAAGGTGATATCCATCCGGGATAGAGCCCTGAAAGACTCCAAGATCACCAGAGTCGGTAATTTACGCTTGTCGCGAGGGATTTTAAGGACCGCCTTAGTGAAAAAAGTTTGCTGGACACGTTAACAACCGCATTGTGCGAGATGCTTGCGTTGAAGAAATCTCAATTGCCGGATACGTTATGCAGGTCGATCAACGGCCGATTTTGGCAATCTGATCGCCAATTGTTAAAATTTCCACTCTAGCAACTAGTTATGGCGCTTCGGCGAACGGGCATTATGCAATCGATTTCGGCTACCACGTCTTCTGACCTTCAAAGTTTGAGAGAGCATGCCGTCTCCGTCCACGTTGAGCTTGGCGTGGCCCTCGATGCGGCGCTCTCTGCGGGGAAGATTATCACTGAGGGATTCGGTAAATTTCATACGATTGACCAAAAAGGCGTCGGTGATTTTGTCTCCGAAGTCGACCAAATGGCGGACAAAGTCGTCTGTGAGATTCTTGCGAACGATAGTGGCACGGCTATTCTCTCGGAAGAACTCCATCCTGAACTTGCCTCCGGCGTCGATGACTTTTGGATTGTCGATCCGCTCGATGCGACCAGCGCATTTTTGATGCAGGCCGGACGGCAGTTTCCTTCGGTGTTAATTGGGAAATACTTGGGTGGCCAAGCTGTGTTGGGGTTGGCACATTTTCCACTGACCGGTGAGTGGTTTTACGGCTACAAAGATCGACATGCGTTTAAGAACACTCAACGCTTGCAGGTGCCAGATGGCGACCGAGAATTGGGTGACGTTTGGGTCGAGATGAATCAGTATGGTGATTCCAAATTCGAAACCGAATCATTCACCATACTTCGAGACCGTTTGCGGACCAGTGATGGCGCGCGGATGGTGACGACAACAGTCCCCAACTCGGGAGTCGCGTTGCGAGTGGCCGAAGCGGAGACTGGTTTGGCGGCCGCGATTCACGACAACAGTGCCGCAAAAATCAAACAGGCTCCTTGGGATGTCGTGCCCGTCAAATTGATTCTCGAGGAGGCTGGCGGTGTATTCTTGAACCTCGATGGCAAGCCGATCGATCCGTTCGTCGCCGAGGTCTCAGTCATTGCACAGAGTCAAGGCTTAGCCGAACAAATCATTCGCCTCGCCGGACCGAAGTGAACCTTCGGTAGGTCTTAGAGATTCGCAATTTCTTCGATAATTGCCACTGCGGCGTCAGCTTTGCTTCCGCTAAATTTGCGAACCGATTCTCCCGAGCCGTCGATCACATTGATTGAATTGACCTCCGAGCCCATTGCATCGGCGGCGTTGAGCACGATTAGATCGAATTGTTTACGACGCAACTTCTCCAGAGCGTTTGCGCGTCCATTCTCGGTTTCAAGAGCGAACCCTACCGACCATTGGTGCTCCTGTTTCATTTTGCCCAAGGCCATCATGATGTCGGGCGTATCTCCCAATTCCAGCGTCAGATTGCCGTCGGTCTTTTTGATCTTTTCGCCGGCAACCACCAACGGGGCGAAATCACATGGGGCCGCGACTCCAATCGCTCCATCACAGGACGGAAATTGCTCGACCGCTGCGGCCAGCATCTCTTGTGTGGTCACAGCAGCGATAACTTCTGCTGCCGCCGGATAGCTGATGCTGACTGGACCAGAAATCACAACCACTTCATGGCCGGCATCCAATGCGGCCGCTGCCAAAGCGCATCCCATTCTTCCGCTGGAGGCGTTGCTCAAGAATCTTATTGGATCCAAATACTGGCGTGTTGGACCTGAGGTGATGAGGATTCTAGCCATTTATTCCCTGATGCTAGAACGCTGTTACGATCGCTTGGGCAATCTCATTGGGTTCTGCCATCCGACCGGCACCCTTGGTGCGGCAGCTGAGCCAACCGGTGCCCGGTTCGATGATCGTGACACCGTCAGATTTCAGTTGGTCGACGTTTCGGGCGACTGCCTGATGGTTCCACATTTCAGTATTCATCGCCGGAGCAACCAGCACTGGTCCAGTGAAGCACAAGTACAAGGTCGACAGTAGATCGTCAGAATGCCCTTGAGCGGCGGCAGCTAAAAAGTGTGCCGTCGCCGGGGCAACACACAGCAGATCGTATTGCCTCGCGATTTCGATATGCGAGCCCAGCGGGTAGCTGGGATCAAACAGATCCTTGACCACGGGCTTGCCCGAGAGCGCGGCTAGAGTCGCACTGCCGATAAAATTTTCGGCCGCCGGTGA
Organism: uncultured Pirellulaceae bacterium; assembly: GCA_938036435.1. Taxonomy (GTDB): domain Bacteria; phylum Planctomycetota; class Planctomycetia; order Pirellulales; family Pirellulaceae; genus Mariniblastus. The sequence goes on from CALHPU010000007.1 coordinate 68,791, forward strand.
CATGGCAACGCAGACATTGTGACCCGCCTGCGCCAATTGACTCACCAACGCCGCTGATTTGAACGCCGCGATTCCTCCCGCGACCGCAACCACGATGTTTCGTTGCTCAGCAGTCTCTGTCATGGTGTAGTCAATCTCTTAAAAGGGGTAACCCCTACTTCTACATCCGCTACATTTCGTCGAAATCGATCGTCTGTAGAGGATCGGCTTCCAGCTCTTGACTGAATCCAACATTATCGGAAGTATCCAGAAAGATTTTGTCGTGCATGATCTCTTGCAGCACGACTGCCATGTTGTCTTCATTGTTGATTTGAATCAGTGGTCGCGCGCCTTGGTTCAACTGCACCAAACGCTTCTGAATCAAAGTCGACAATTTGAAGCGACCGCCAACTTTGCGAACAATATCTTCTTGTTTAAGCTCTTCGTACATCCAGTGTCACTCCGCACTTTCGAGTATCTGACAAATTTCGGTCGCTGTTTGTTCGACCGAATGATTGATTACTACGTGTTGATAGCTGGCAGACGCGTCCAGCTCGACTTTCGCAACTTCCAGCCGTCGCTGAAGTGCTTCTTCTGATTCTGTTGCTCTTCCACGCAACCGCCGCTCGAGTTCCTGAGCGCTTCCGGGGTGGACGAAAATTGTAATCGCATCGGGGTAATGAACGAGGACCTTTCGGGCACCCTCGACGTCGATTTCCAAAATTACCCATTTTCCTTGGCCTAAACCGTCCTCAACGGTTGATTTCAGCGTCCCGTACCAGTGTCCGCGACCGAACACCTCAACGGTCTCCAAAAATTCTCCCGCATCACGATGCTTTTGGAATTGGGCATCGGATAAATAATAGTAGCTTTTGCCCTCAGTCTCACCCGATCGCATGGGGCGTGTTGTGGCCGAGACGCTTTCCACCAACGGGCGGTTGCACTGGGCGAACACTTTTGCCAGCACGGTCGTCTTTCCGACCCCTGATGGGCCTGAAAAAATGATGACGCGACCAAGGCCTTCCTCATTTGAACCGGATTTTTCGCTATTGGATTCCATCGGTCTATTCTACGTTTTGGACCATTTCCCGAATGCGCTCAATTGCTGTCTTCATCTCAACCACATGCCGCGCGATATCTGAATCGTTGGCCTTAGATCCGATTGTGTTTGTCTCACGCAACATTTCCTGAACCAAAAATTCGAGCTTCTTGCCGTTGCTTTGCGGTTCCTCAACAACATTGTTGAATTGCTTGAGATGGTTTTGTAATCGGACGACCTCTTCGGAGATGTCACAACGTTCGGCAAACACACCCACTTCACGGACAATGTCGGCCGAAGTGATAGACACATTGAATTTCTCCAACATTGCGTTGATTCGATCGGTCATTTTTTTGCCGTACGCTTCAACAACAGTGGGGGCCAGTTTTTCCACGCCGCCCAACTCATTGGCAATCTTTTGACAGTTCGCCAGCATGTCCTGCTTCATCGCGTCACCTTCTTGGTTTCGCATCTCATTGAGTTGCAGAAGCGCATCGGTGGCGGCCTGTTTGATCAGCGGCCAAAGTTCTTCAACCTTGTCGCCACTGCTGGAGTCTTCCACAACGCCCGGTAGCTGAAGGATTGATTCGAGGTTAACCGGCTGGCTACCGTCAGCAATTTCCGACAGTTGCAGCCAGTAGGAACTGATCAAATCTTTGTTCAATCGATAGTCTTGCGAAGACTTTTCAACGTGGCAGCGGACACGTACACTGACCGAACCGCGATTGAGATGGGTTTTGACCATCGTTTCTAATTCGGTCTGGCGTTTGGCCGACAGATCGCTAAACACGTTCAGCTTCAAGAACCGATTGTTGACCGAGCGGACTTCAACGTTAACCTGAGCTTGGTCGTTTTGCTGGAGGCCTTCACCATGGCCCGTCATACTTAGTAACAAGTTCTTACCCCAAACCGGACGGACTTATTGATTGACGCGATACTTCCTTACCTCCACTTGGGAGGTAGTTGGAGGTTCGGTCAGAAAGCAAGCGGGACGGTTGCACCCGATAGTCCAATCGCCCGACGCTAAATTTAGTATGAATTACTCTTGGTCAGTCGACGGCTCTTGGGCAGTTGCATCATCTGAAGAAGCATCGTCTGAAGAAGCATCATCAGTGGACTTGCTATCGTCCATTTCAGCCGTTTGAGCCGTTTGAGCCGTTTCGCCGGCAGTGTTTTCAGGAGTTTGTTTTACAGCCACGTTATCATCATCGTCGTCGGCACTCTCACTGGCTCCCATAGAAGAAGCATCGCTTTTGAAGTCCGACGGCACATCGCCCGGTTCTGCCGGAGCGCCGATTGACGGGCTGTTATCTAAGGCCCGCGCCTTCTCCATCAGCGTCATTTCTTTGGTCACTCTTGCCGCTGGCGGCGGGTTGAAGCGAGAAATGGTGATCATGCACAGGGTGATCCAGATCAGCGTTGTGATAATGGTAATTCTCGTAAACGCATCGCCCGCTTTGGTGCCAAAGGCGCTCTGGCCGCCCATTCCACCGAGTGCTCCGGTCAAGCCACCACCCTTGCCGCGCTGGACCAGCACCAAAAGAATCAGAAACAGCGAGACCAAAAACAGCAACAGCTGGCAAAGCCCTAAACCAATAGAGGATTGTGCGATGAGAACATTCAATTCGGACACGTACATACTGTAGATCACATTTAGAGTTAAATATTGGCTGGTCAAATGCTGACCAGCTGCAGAAATAAAAACTGCTACTAATTTCCAGCCGCGATGATCGCAGCAAAACTGTCGGGCTTCAATGAAGCGCCACCCACTAGCGCCCCATCAATGTCGGCTTGTCCTAATAATTCTTTGGCGTTATCAGGTTTGACGCTGCCGCCATAAAGGATCTGAACATTACCAGCTGTATCCTCATTGTATTGGTCAGCCAGCATTTTGCGAATGTCAGCATGGACTTCTTGAGCCTGTTCCGGGGAAGCCGTCTTCCCGGTGCCGATTGCCCAAACGGGTTCGTAGGCGATGACGACTTTGGCCATCTGATCGGCCGACACGTCTGCCAAAGATCCCGTGATCTGACCACGGACAACTTCCGTCGTTTTGCCAGACTCGCGTTCTTCAAGAAGCTCGCCGACGCACAATACCGGTGTCAAACCTGCCGCCAGTGCAGCGTGCAGCTTTTTATTGATCAACTTGTCACATTCGCCGATGACATTCCGACGTTCGCTGTGGCCGAGAATAACATAGGAGCAGCCGACATCCTTGAGCATGTCGGTCGAAGTCTCGCCGGTAAATGCTCCGCCAGACTCAAAATAGACATCTTGTCCGCCGACAGCGACACTCGATCCGGCTACCGAAGTGGAGACCGCATCCAGATAAACGTTCGAGGGGCAAACAAGAACATCGGTGTTCTCACCGGGCTTGGCCGCGGCGACGCCTTTGGCAAGTTCGGTCGCTTCAGCGCGACTGAGGTTCATTTTCCAGTTTCCGGCGATCAGAGTTCGTCTCATTGCGTCTATTTCCAGCGTTTGAAGGCCACATGTAAGAGGCCAATTTTCTTTAAAATCTGGCCCTCAAAAGCCCGCAAGTTTAGCAAAAGCCCGATTTGGCAACAGATCAAAAACGGGACTTGTGACTTGCAACGCGGCGAAAACGGCTTTATTCCATAATTTGAACCCGATTGAACCAGAAAAGGCCACCCAACTGCGAATCGATTCGAACCTATCGGTCGGAATAGACGCGCGTTGTGTCTTCTTTGGAGAAGGCAACTTCACGCCCGTCGGCACGGATGTTGGCCACCACGCGATGGTCGCCGGGAGACTTTCCTGTTGCGTTGATCGACATCGTCACCTCTTGCCCCGGAGGCATTGAGCTGATCGGCTCGAAAACGACTCGCTGCCCTTTGATCTGATGCCGCAAGTTTCCGTCCACCGATTCAGGAAGTAGTCCCGGAGGGAAATCAACTTGCAACAGCACATTGCTGGCGGCTTTGGTGCCTTGGTTGACGACACGCATTCGATAGTTGGTACCACTGCCGACCTCAATCGGATCGATCGCATCATCAATGTCAAAGAAGATGTCAATCAAGTGCTCCACGGTCAAAGCGTGATCGGTAGAAGCAAACAATTTCAGGTCAGCCTCGGCTTCGAATTTAATATTCTGCTGACCAACGCTTACCGGAATAGTCGTCAGTTCCACCGTACCGGCAACGCCATCGGTTAGCTCCGGCATCTTCCAGTACACGGCATGTGACTGCGAATCGTATCGGCCTCGGTTGTCAGCGCTGACGTATCTCAGACCACTGGGCAGTCGCGCTACTAAATCAACGTTGGTTGCTTTGGCCGTGCCGCGATTTTCGATAGTGAACTGATGCAATGCTTTGCGTTGCAGGTATCGTTTGCTAGGTCCTTCGCATTTAACGCGAATCTCAGGCGCGACAACTTCCAAGTCTAATGCATGTTTGGCTTCTAGTCCGCCCTTTCCCGAGGCGTACATGACATTGCGAAATTTTCCAACCTTGCCGGCCCGAAGTGCTAATCGCAGCTTCTTTTTCTGGCCCGGCATCAGCGTGCCAACCTCGTACTCTAACTGGCGAAAGCCCGCTTGATATTCAAGCTGCGCAGGAACCTCTTCAGAGATGATCACATCGGCGGCCGCACCGTCGCCTTGGTTTTCGACAATCACGTCGAACACAAAATTGTCACCCATTAAAACTTTTGGCGTGGTGTCGTGTTCAATACTGAGAACTGGTTTTGTAACAACGGTCCGCATCGATGCTTGGGTCGCGAATACAACCTGAGCTACGCTGCCGATTTCGCCCGGTTGGGTGGGTTTTAGTTGATAGCGAATTCGTTTTTCTTGGCCCGGTGTCAGTGTGCCGATGTCCCACTGAAGTCCGCTGCCTCCTGGACCGCGCGCCGGAGCAGGTTCCGCTCCCAAAAATTCTGTCCCATCGGGCACTCGATCAATCACCATCACGTTGTCCGCTGCGACTCGGCCGACGTTGCGGACGCGAATCTCAAAATCAGCAGCTTGGTCAACTTGGATCTCACGTGGGGACACTTTCTCAACAGTTAGCGATGGAGCTTGAACTCCTTCGAGCCTCCGTTCGCCGGGAGTTCCCATCGCCGTTACCGCACTGGCCAGTTGAGCGACCGGTGATCTGCTTGAACTTCCTGCGCGATCATTTTGTGGCTTGGAAAAGGTTTGGCGCGGTGATGAGACCAGTTGAGTCCGGCTTTGTTGGGTGGCGGGGCGCTTTGGCGCAGGCGCTTCAAACGTCCGACGCGCGCTTGGTGCTTTGACGACCTTTGATTCGGCCGGCCCGCCAAATGGATCACGTTGCTGAGTGCGTTTGATGGCGGGGGCTTTGGAAGCGTTAAATGGGTTCGATGATGAACCGAAAGAATTTGAAGGTGCTTTAGGTCGATCAACTTGGATAGGTCTTGGAAATCCGCCTGCCTTGCTGCGCTCTTCAAGACGCTCTGAAAGTGGGCTGCTGAAACTCTTGCGGGCTGCAGTTCCCAGTTCCGTAAACTTATTGTCAACCGCCGCCGCTGTGCTTTTAGCCGCATCGCCGGCTTTGCTGGATAGTGAATTGACGCCCGAGTTGATTGATCTTTTTAGATCATTGAAAGTATTGGTTGCGGTGTCAGTGTTTGTCTTGAAGCCCGTGGGTGGTTTGCTAATTTGCATCTTGGTCAAAGCGGCTGCGGCGGTATCGCCGGCCGCGCCCAATCCTTGTTTGCCAACGGTAGGCAAGAACCCACCATTTTGAGCAAGGCGTTCTGGAGGTTTAGGCTGAGACTTTGGAGTCGTTTTTGCAGTTAAACCGTTTGCAGCAAAACCACCACCAAAACTCGGCGCAACCTTTTTGACCGCTGGATCGACAAGCGGTCTTTTAGCAATCGGCTTCGGTGGCAGAACAGAATTCTTGGGACTCGCGTTGAAGCCGCCGGTTGCTTGTGCGGTGCCTGATCTGAAACCAGAGGTTGCCGAAGAAACCTTGTCTTTCAGGGAAGCAGTCGTCGACGAAGCCGCGTTTTTTACTGACGCAGCCGTTGAAGAAGCCGCGTTCTTGACTGACGAAACGGTCGAAGAAGCAACGTTCTTTGCTCCGCCCAAGAAATCGTCGAGCCCTTTTTTGGTTTTGTCACCGACAGCAGCGACGGTATTACCAATACTCGCACCGACGTCGTCAATAACATTAGCGTGGGCGTGGCCCGAGTGATCGTCGGCCACGTCTTTCTTTGTCGTGACGGACTGTATGACCGCAAAAGTACCAAGTGCAACAAACACACCGACTGCCAAAAATCGGCCAATGAGTGCTTTTGAAATCAATGGTGTTGGTTCGAGTTCGTGGTCGATGTCTTGATCGAGCAATTCGTCGTCGGCCATGATGGTTTCCGCAACTATTTTCAGGGCGTAAATTAGCCGGAAACCGATGCGACGCTCGCAAACTTAGGCATCCATGCCAATTGAAAGTAAGTCAATAACCTGTTTTTCTCTGACGCTAGGATCCTTCCCGGCACAGAAAGCTATTCACTTGAGGCTTTGTTATCAAAAAAACAAAAAACGATAAACATCAGTTTAAAAATCAATGACTGACGAACGAACCTAAAACCGTTAGAATGCCGTCGATGGAGAGCTTGGCGTGCTGTCACCACTGCTTGCACGTTCCTCCACATTCCCGATCCTACAACGCATTTAAAGAAAACATGTCAGAACGCCCGTTTGTTCACCTCCATTGCCACAGCCACTATAGCCTTCTGGACGGGGCCAGTTCGATTCCAAAATTGGTTCAACGCACCGCCGATCATGGCATGAATGCGCTGGCGTTGACCGATCACGGGAACCTGCACGGAGCGTTGCAGTTTTACGATGCTTGTAAGTCCAAAGACATCAATCCGATCATTGGTTACGAAGCTTACATCGCGCCGGGAAGTCGACGAGCCAGAGGCGGTGAATCGGGATCCGGAAAGCGCGAATCCAGCTATCACCTAACGCTGTTGTGCCAGAACGCAACCGGTTTTAAAAACCTGATCAAAATGGCCTCTCACGCCGCGCTCGAAGGCTTCTACTTCAAACCGCGTATCGACAAAGAACTGCTCGAAGCCCACCACGAGGGAATCATTTGCTTAAGCGGGTGTGTCTCAAGCGAATTCTCTCGCGCGATCGTACGCGGTAACGGCAACGGCGCAGAAGACTATCTGAAAGAGGCCAAGGACGTCGCAGGCTGGTTTCACAATCTCTTTGGCGAGCGGTACTTCATCGAAATCATGAACAACGGCGTCGATATCCAGCGCACGCAGTTGCAAGGCGCGGTCGAAGTCGCCAATAGTGTCGGACTGCCGTTGGTTGCGACCAGTGATTGCCACTATGTTGATCGAGAGGATGCTGAAGCCCAAGACGTGATGTTGTGCATCAACATGGGGAAATTCCGCACTGACCAGTCGCGAATGAAAATGGAAGGTAGTGAGTTCTATCTGCGGCCTCCCGAGGAAATGTATCGCAATTTCCAAGGGCTGGAACATGCGGTCGCTCGCAGCCAAGAAATTGCCAACACCGTTGATATCGAATTGGAGTTGGGAAAACGTTTCTTCCCCATCTTCCAACTAGAACCCGAAGACGAATCGCCCGAAGCGCGGCTGAGGCAGTTGTGCGAAGACGGACTGAAGGATCGCTACAGCGACAATCCAGATCGCTGTAAGGACGGGGTTCTGTCGGATGAAGTTCAGGCGCGGCTTGACCGCGAATTGGGCGTGATCAACAAACTGGGTTTTGCCGACTATTTTTTGATCTGTTGGGACTTCGTTCACAAAGCTCGTGCAATGGACATTCCCTCGACGGTTCGTGGTTCTGGCGTGGGTGCGATCGTTTGTTACGCCCTGTACTTGAGTCACGCCTGTCCGCTGCAATACAGTTTGCTGTTCGAACGCTTCCTAGATGAAAATCGGTTGGAAGCTCCCGATATCGATATCGACTTCTGCAAAGAGCGTCGCGGCGAGGTGATTAAATACGTCAAAGAGAAATATGGCGAAGACAGTGTTGCCCAAATCGGAACGTTCGGCACGATGAAAGCGCGGGCGGCGATTAAGGACGTCGGCCGTGCTCTTGGAATTCCGCTGGCGCGAGTGAACCAAATCACGGGGATGGTTCCCGACCAATTGGGCATCACCCTTCAAGAGGCCATTGACACCTCTGATGATCTGAAAGCGGCTTACGATGGCGATCCCGAAGTTGCCGAAATGCTTAACTTCGCGCTCAAGCTAGAAGGCCTCGCGCGAAACATCGGTACGCATGCTGCTGCTGTTGTGATCAGCGACGGTCCGCTGACGGATTATGTACCTCTCGGACGCGTGGCTGGAAAAGACGACGTTATCACTCAGTGGTCGATGAACGATGTCGAGGCCGCCGGGCTGCTGAAGATGGACTTCTTGGGTCTGAAAACGCTAACGGTTCTCAGCAATGCGCTGAAATTAGTTAAACAAACCACCGGCAAAGACATTGATCCGCTGAAGTTTCCGCTGGACGATTTGGAAACGTTTGCGCTACTGCAGCGCGGTGAAACCAAAGGCGTATTTCAATTGGAGAGTGGCGGGATTCGTGATTTGCTTCAGAAAATGAAGCCCGATCATTTTCGCGATGTGATCGCGACCAATGCCCTTTACCGCCCCGGGCCGCTCGAGGGCGGAATGGTTCAGGACTACATCGAGGTCAAGCACGGTCGAAAGGAACCCGAGTACAAGACCGAAGCGATGAAGGAGATTCTCGAAGAGACCAACGGCGTCATGGTCTACCAAGAACAAGTCATGCAGATCCTCAACCGCGTCGGCAACATTCGACTGGCTGCAGCGTACACGTGCATTAAAGCGATCAGTAAAAAGAAAGAAGCGCTGATCGCTCAGAATTATGAACAGTACATGAACGGTGCCGTAGAGAACGGGCTGAGCAAGAAAGAGGCTCAGGATCTGTGGGACATGATCATCAAATTCGCCGGTTACGGCTTCAACAAAAGTCACTCAACGGCCTACGCGATGTTGGCGTTTCAGACTGCTTACCTGAAAACGCATTACCCGGTCGAATTTATGGCGGCGTTGTTAACTGGCGACATCCCCGGGCGAAACTTTACCCGCAAAGACGATCTGGTTGAGCACCTTGAAGACTGCGACCGGATGGATATTCAGTGGGTGCCACCGAACATTAATCGCTCGGAACTGAATTTTGCTGTGGAGGACAACCAAATTTTGTTCGCCATGTCGGCGATCAAAGGCTGCGGTGTCTCGGCGGCCCAAGCGATCATGAGCGAACGCCAAGAGAACGGACCTTTCAAAGACATTTTCGATTTGTGCGAGCGCGTTGATTCCTCCAAATGTAGTAAGTCTTCGATTGAAACATTAATCAAGGCCGGAGCATTGGACTGCTTTGGAGCCCGCCGCAGCCAGTTGATGGCCGTGATGGAGAAAGCCGTTCAAGTGGGTGCCTCGGCGCAAAAAGATCGCATGAGCGGCCAGAAGAATCTCTTCGGCGGCGATGAAGACGAGGACGAGGACGTGCCAGCGGGCGTGGATCTACCCGACGTGCCCGAATGGGAGGAGCGACATTTGCTCAACTGCGAGAAAGAGGTGCTTGGATTCTATCTCACCAGCCATCCACTGGCCGCGTACGTCGATCGGCTGAAGCAGTTTGCCTCACACACCACAGCGAACCTTGCCGGCACTAAGGATCGTGACCGCGTGAGCATGGGGGGAATGATTGCGTCGGTTAAACAGACGCACGTCAAAAATCCACGCGATCCAAATTCGCCAACCAAGTACGCGATGTTTGATTTAGAGGACGAAGAAGGTTCGATCCGCAGCATCCTCTGGCCGACTGATTTTGTCAAATTTGGCCATGAGGTCGTGCCAGATGCCGTCGTGATTGTTCAGGGGCGTTTGGATTACCGCGGCGGTGACGAAGCAAACTTGATCATCGATAAAATTGTCAACCTTGATAACCTTAGCTCCAGCATGACGCAGGGGATCAAGATCATGGTCGATCAACAGCACCATTCTCCCGACACGCTCAAGACGGCCTATGAGATAATTCGCGGCTACCAAGGCAACCGGGAATTGCAGATCGACTTGATCTTGGAAGACGGCATGCGCGTGCAGCTAAAATCGAATAAGCGTGTCGAGGTCAATGACGAACTGCGTGACCGGCTGTCGGATTTGCTTGGCAAGTCGTCCGTCGAAATGATCATCGACCGTAAGAGTCTTTCTGCCAAAGCTGAACCCAAGAAAGCGTGGGGCAAGCGGTGAGTTAGTAACGAGTTTGAAGTATACAGTTTGCAGAGTACAGTTCCCTCGCTCGCGCGTTTTGAAGTTGCACATTTGAAAGAGAATTTCCCACTCGACTTTGCAAAACGCGCGTTATTCCCAAATCGCGAAGCGTT
>CALHPU010000008.1 GCA_938036435.1 uncultured Pirellulaceae bacterium
GGCTGGGCGGGCACCAAAACCGGAGCTCCGATCACCAGCCGGGGTGGATTGTTATCTGGAGGGGATGGACCAAACTTCAGAATATGATTCTCGGATATCAGGCCGCCGAAGCAAATACTTCTGGTAAAACATAAGGCTAGACGCTCACGCCATGCGGCGGATCCCGAAGTCTATCACTAACGAGGTTTTCCCGTGGCCACAGCGATCAAGTCGTAGTCTTGGAACGTCACAACCTCGCATTCGACGATGGCACCCATTTTCAGCGGATGCTCACCTTCGGTGACAATCACAATGCCATCCACATCTGGAGCATCACCTTTACTTCGTCCGACCCAAACGCCGGGTTGGTCCGCGACTGGGTTGTCAAGGATCACGTCGATGATAGTACCGACTTGCTTTTCGTTGTACGCGAACATGATCTCTTGCTGGACCGCCATCAAACGGTCTCGTCGATCGTTCATGATCGCCTCATCGACGTGGTCCGGCAGTTTCGCCGCCGGTGTGTCTGGTTCAAGTGAATAGGTGAACACGCCCATACGCTCAAACTTGTGTTTGTCCACAAAGCTCACCAAAGAATCAAACTGCTCATCGGTCTCGCCGGGGAAACCGGTAATGAACGTGGTTCGCAAAACAAGATCGGGAATCAGCTTCCGCATCAAATCGATTTGGGTGTCCATCTGTTGCTGATTCACTCGCCGCGACATTCGTCGTAGCATTGTGTCATCGGCGTGCTGCAACGGCATGTCGATGTAGGGCAGGATCTTTCTCGATTTGGCGATCACGTTGATCAGTTTTTCATCGATGTACATCGGATAGAAGTACATCAGTCGAATCCAATCAAGCCCCATCACGCCATCAAGTTTCTCTAAAAGCTCTGCCAATCGTGGCACGCCGTATAAGTCCATGCCGTAGTAGGTCGTATCTTGGGCAACGATAATCAGTTCACGCACGCCCGAATTGGCTAACTGAGTCGCCTCAGCCAAGACGTTCTCCATCGGCTTGGTCGCATGCTTGCCCCGCATTTTGGGGATGGCACAAAACGTACATAGCCGATCGCAACCCTCAGAGATTTTCAAGTAAGCGAAATGCTTGGGAGTAATCTGCAAGCGGTCTTCGTCAGACAACGCGCGGATGGGAGCCGGTTGAAAGATGGTGCGTTGTTCGGCCAGATCACCAACCAATCGGTCGGCGACGTCAATGATTTCATCGCGACTGAAAACCCCGACCAGCGAATCGATCTCCGGGCGGTCGATCAGCATCTGTTCTTTCTGACGTTCGGCAAGACAGCCTGATACGATGACGCCCTTTGTCTTGCCGGCTTTCTTCAGCTCCAACATTTCGTCGATGGCCGCAAAGGACTCCGTACGGGCCTGTTCAATAAACCCACAGGTATTAACGACCACAAAATCACTTTCCGCTGGATCGGAAATCAGCTGATATCCGTCAAGCTTCAACAGCCCCATCATCCGTTCGCTGTCGACGGTATTTTTGGGGCAGCCAAGGCTAACAAAAGCGTATTTCCCTTTAACGTCTCGGCTCTCGGGAATTTGTTTATATGTCGTAGCCACTTCAGGTACCCACAAATAGTAGTCTTCAAGGTTGGTCGGTCGTCCAATGAGGCGTCATCGTAAACCAATTAAAATCCTCCTACGAGGGGAAAAAAGTCGCCTTTGGATTGCAGAAGCGAACAAATCGCGTATCCGTGAAGTTTTGTCCTCGCGCCGCCCGCATAATCGCTCACAGTTGCCGCCAATACCCGCCAGGCGGTAGACATTGGCTCACCATTGAAACTGTATTTCCAGACCACTGATAGAATCTGCTGTCAGTTATGGGAACCCAACAAGCGCTACCTTTTTCGTTGCCCAACACCGAAGGCGGATTTCTGGTCCATCGATGGTTTTAGCTTCAATTTGCAAATTTTAATCAAGCGTCGCATAGTGCAGTTCGGCGCGATCGATTAAAACAAGTCCACCCACGAAGCTTGCTAATCCAGATTGCTAATCCGCTACGGATGTCGTTAAAGTTGCCGGTTCAAAATTGATTCAATACCGTTCCTTCCTCAATACTGATCCGCCACTGCTGGTCGATCTGTGGAACCGCCTTCCGAAAGTCAGCGGGCTGGTCGAGCGCACTGACTACACGACGCTGGAACGACACATATTTTCAAAACCGTACTTTGACCGCGACGGGTTCTCCATCGCCGAACAAGGCGGCAAGATCATTGGTTTTGCCCACTGCGGATTTTCTCCTCAAGCTTCCCTTGCGGAGCTGGACCACCAAACTGGCATCGTCAGTCAATTGCGATTGGACGCTTCGGTTACCGATGCCGCTGTTGCCAGTACTCTGTTGCAGATGTCCGTCGACTATTGTCGAGGCAAGGGTGCGACGACCGTCCACGCTGGATGTTCTTTTCCACATTCTCCGTTTTATCTTGGTCTGTACGGAGGCAGTCGATTGCCCGGTGTCATCGAACAGGACCAACAGATCTTGGCGGGTTTTAAACAGTTTGGCTTTGTCGAACATGACCAAATCATTATTTTAGAGCTTCAGTTATCCGAGCTCACATCGATCATGGGTCGCCAGCAGATGTCAGTTAGGCGAAACTACTTGATCAACGCCAGCTCAGACCCGATGGAACAATCGTGGTGGGAAAGCTGCACGCTTGGCGTCGCGGGACGTGAGCGATTCACGGTGATCAACAAGCGGTCCAAAGAGGTTTCCGGCAGCGTCTCTTATTGGGATATGCAGCCATTATCGGATTCCTATACCGGCAAGGCGCGCGGCTTGTACAACCTGTCGGTTGCAGAGGACCTTCGTCGCGGCGGTATTGCCACCTATCTCGTCGGCGAATCTCTAAAGCACTTGGCTAAATCAGACGTCAGCCTGGTTGAGGCGCAAACCCGTTCTTCAGATGCGGCTTCCCAAGCCCTATTTGAGAAATTGGGCTTCAAGAAAACATCATCCGGAACCCTGCTGAGCCTCACGCTGACGTAGTGAGTCGCCGGTGATCGCAAGCCCGTTTTGAAGTTGCACAAATACAAGCCCGAAGCGCAAGCGAGCGGATATTTCCGAGGATTTCGACATCCCTCGCTGGCGCATCGGGCTTGTATTGAAACGCTTTGCGATTTGGGAATAACGCGCGTTTTGCAAAGTAGAGTGGGAAATTCTCTTTCAAATGTGCAACTTCAAAACTCGCGCGTCGGACTTGTATCGAGAGCGTATCGCCACCTTCATTCCGCAAGTACCCTTAGGGCAAAGTGCGAAATTCACTTTTTGAGTCGGCAGCATCAAAACACCCTCTTTTCGGAAAACTTCTACTGCGTAATACGTTTCGGTGAATCTTTGCCTCCGAAGCAAACCAACGCGAACCAGAACGACAACGCGCACGTAGCAAACAAATAGATCGCCATCGGACCGGTTATCACGATCGCAATCACAGCGTTCATCAGTCGCCGCTCTAACTAGGGAAATATAGGCCGAAGCCCTTGTCAGCGGTGTTTCCGAAGAGCAAAATTAGCTAGACTCTTTAATCCACCGGCGATTATTGACCGACAGACAATCAGACAATCGACCCACCAGATTTTCAAGAAGAAACCCGGAGATACGTTCCTATGTCCACCGATGCGGCTCCTTCCGATCCCTCCAGCACATCCGTCGCATCAACCGGACGGCTGGAGCAAACCAATCCGGACTACGATCCGAACATCGTCATCGAGACTCAAAACCTGACCAAGATCTATCGGGATTTCTGGGGTCGCCAAAAAGTGCGGGCTCTCAACGCGCTGGATCTTGAGGTTCGCAAAGGCGAGATCTTTGGCTTGTTGGGGCCTAACGGATCGGGAAAGTCGACCACAATCAAGCTGTTGCTAGGCCTGTTGTTTCCAACCAGTGGACGTGCGGTGGTGCTGGGCGAAAACGCCACCAATGTCGCTAAGAACGAGCGTATCGGCTATCTGCCTGAGGAATCGTACTTGTACAAATTCCTCAACGCCGAAGAGACACTAGACTTCTACGGTCGGCTCTTTGACATGCCGGCAAAAGTTCGCCGCGAACGTGTTCAAGAACTCATTGAACAGGTCGGACTTGGTAAAGCCAAACGCCGTCAGCTGAAAGAGTACTCCAAAGGGATGACTCGCCGTATCGGACTTGCTCAAGCATTAATCAATGATCCGGAATTGATTCTGCTGGATGAACCTACTTCGGGACTCGACCCGTTGGGAACGCGTGAGATGAAGGACATGATCCTAAAACTACGCGATGAAGGCAAAACGATCGTCATGTGCAGCCACCTGTTGGCCGACGTCCAAGATGTCTGTGATCGGGTCGCGATCCTGTTCCAAGGCGACTTAAAAGAAATGGGACGCGTCGACAGCCTGTTGAAGGTGTCCGGCGAAACCCAGATCCGTGCTCAGAATCTTCCCGAAAGTGCTCACGCCGAGATCCGCAAAATCATCGAGCAACATGGCGGCACCAATGTGGCGGTCGAGAATCCGACGACGACCTTAGAGGAATTATTCCTTGGCATCGTGCGTGACAGCGAGGCGCGTCCCGGCATGCGATCGGCTCCGGCTGACAAATCCAGCTAACCCCGTTTCAACAACATCAAACGATCGAAAGTCGTTCCGCGTTTCGGTTTTACACTCCTCCCATACCTTTTGGTCGCTCGGCAAGAAGCCGTTCATTCGCAAGCACGTAACTGATTATGGTTAGAGAAGAATTTCCACATTTTCTTGAATGGTTCGGCCCGGGCATACTCCTGTTCCTTGGGGTATTGGTCGTCGGAACGATCCTCGGGCTGTTTGTTGGCTATCTTGTATCTGCCTTTCGACATGGCCCGTTCGAAGCCTTCTATGTTGTGTCGCAGGTACTCGCCGAAGCCGTCCCCGATTTCTTCAGAACGTCCCCCCGACGCGTGATGGCAATGGCTGGCTTGGCCGTCAAAGAAGCGATGCGGCGGCGAGTGGTATTGGTGACGTTCGTGATCTTCGCACTGGCCATTCTTTTCGGCGGTTGGTTCATGGACAACGGTAGCGAAAAACCGGAGCAGATCTATATCAACTTCGTTCTGTGGGGCACTCAGATGCTGGTGCTGCTGATGGGGTTGTTGATCAGTGCCTTTAGCCTTCCAGAAGACATCAAGAACAAAACCATTTACACGGTGGTCACCAAGCCCGTTCGCAGCACGGAAATTGTGCTAGGTAGAATTTTAGGATTTGGTTTTTTGGGCACCGTCCTGTTGATGCTAATGGGACTCATCAGTTTCTTCTTTATCTGGCGCAACCTCGACCACCAGCACATGATCGAAGGCCCGACCCAAACGGTGGCTGAATTCGTCAACGTCGATGCCAACACGAAAAAATCGACGATATCGGGCAAACGAGTTTCCGCCAATGCAATCGCTGAGGCGGTCACCACAGAGAACAACGGGCACTCCCACCGGCTAGAAATTTTTGAAGACATCAGAGACGCCGAAGCTGAACCGCCGAAAACGGACGACATTGTGGAAACGATCAACGGCGATGACGGCAAGGTCACCTATCATCGTGCGCGATGCATGCCAGTTGGCGGCCACACTCATCAGGTCACTGTCAGCGGAACCGGCAGTTCTGCAACAATAACGCTCGGGCCGGCCATCGGGTACTTTCGCGCTCGCCAACCGATCTATTGCGAGAGTCTCATGTTCTACGACCGGACCGGGGCCAAGTCAGAAAAGGGAACGAATATCGGAAAAGAGTGGGGCCGTCGGGGTTTCGTCGACGGCGGTAGCCAAGGCGTTCGTTCTACGCTTTCCAAAGCCGAATTCAGTTTTACAAACTTCGAACCAAGTCGCTTTCCGAAAGCCAATTTCGCGCCGCTGGAGGTGAATCTTGGTGTCTACCGATCGACCAAAGGCAACATTGAAGAGCGCGTCACTGGAGGCCTGCAATTCGAAAGTGTCCCGGAGAATCCCGACGTCGACAATCGCTATATCTCTGAGGTTGTTGAATTCGAAACGGCGGAATACACCGTGCAGACGCTGCCGGTGCCTAAAAAACTGGTCGGTCGAATCGTGGCACCCGACGGAAGTTTGGTCGAAGAGGGAGAATACGATCTATTTTCAGATTTCGCCGGCAGCAATGGCAAGCTAAATCTCTCATTGTCTTGTCGCGACGTAAATCAGTATCTTGGATGCGCTCGATCGGACGTGTACTTTCGCGGTAAGGACCAATCATTCTGGTGGAACTTCTTCAAGGGATACGTTGGCATCTGGTGCCAAATGATGATCATCATCGCCATGGGGGTTGCTCTCAGCACCTTCCTTAGCACGCCTTTGGTGATGTTGGGAGTGATCGCGATCATGATCGTGGGCTTTAACACTTCCTTTATACAGAACTTGGCCAAAGTCGACGCGCAAGGAAACCTACTCAATGAGTATGGTGGTGGCCCAATTTCGTCCTTCGTCCGAATCCTGACTCAGCAAAACGTGATGCAGGATTTGGAGACCGGTGTGTTCAACACCCTGATTGAAAAGGCCGACTATCTGGCAATCAACTCAATGATGTTGCTTACATACCTCGCGCCAGACTTCGGTCAGTTGAACTTTTCGAACTATCTCGTTTACGGTTTTGCTGTAGACGACCAGCAAATGCTCATTGCGGTCGCTGTCACGCTGGCGTTCCTCCTTGGTCTGGTCCTGTGTGGTTATTTCTGTCTCAAGACGCGGGAGATTGCCAAATGAGTAATTCCTTTGTGCGAAAAATCGTTTACATCATCGTCATTGCGGTTCTGCTGATCCCGCTGTCGATGATCACTCGGCCGTCGGTCAAGAATCAAAACGAGGGCGGGGTTCTGGCTAGACTGCGGGTCAAGCACAACCTCTCTCAGGCAGAACTTTCTGAGATCGATCCTGCCAGCGAGACAATGAAACTTGCGTCGCTTGGGTTGCGCGGTGTCGCGGTAAACATGCTGTGGATGCAGGCAGTTGAGCATAAAAAACGCGAGGAGTACGACGAACTGGCCTCCAACCTTAAGGCACTCACCAAACTACAACCAAACTTCGTAAAGGTCTGGGAGTATCAGGCTCATAACTTGGCCTACAACGTTTCGATGGAGTTCGACGACTACGAATACCGGCGTGAATGGGTCAACCGAGGACTCCTATTCATGAAACAGGGCGTCAAACACAACCGCAAAGACCACCGGATCACCGACATGCTGGGATTCATGACGGGAAACAAGTACGGCAAGTCAGATGAGAAGGCTTCGTTTCGACGGCTGTTCAAAGACGACACGAAGTTCCACTTAGCCATGTCCGACATGATCGACCCTGAATCTTATGACGTCGATGTATTTGGCCCCGACAGCTGGCTGATGGCGCGGCAGTGGTACAAGTTATCCAATAATCTTGTCGATGTCGGCGCACAAATGTACAAGAATGACGTAATGTTTTTCCAGTTAATGCCAGCCCAAACCCGCAACCGGGGCCTGTCCCTTCAGACCGAACACAAGACCGACGACGTGATTCAGGACGTTTGGATCCGCGCTGACAAACAGTGGAAAGATTTTGGTTCAAGGGAGATCCGCAATTCATACGGCCGACCGTTTCAGCTCAACGCGGGAAAACTGAAAGAAGAGAAGATCGCGAGACTGCGGGAAGATCTCGACATTCTGGTCCCAGGCAAGCGTGATGAACTGATCGATCAGATCAAAGCTAATCTTACGCTCACCAGCGAGCAGAAATTGCTTTTAGATATGCCGGCCGATCAGAGAACCGAATCCCAGCAGCGTCAGGCCGATGAGATGTTGGCTCGGCTACAAAAGCAAGACAACGCGATAGATATGAAAGTGGCTCAAGCGGCAACGGAGGAGAATAAATTGCCCGCCATACGAATCGCTAAGGAGATCAACGAACAGATCGCGCTTGAAAAGTCAGAATCCACCGATGGGAAGAACATTAATTTCACCTTCTGGTCGAATCGCAACGAAGCCGAATCAAAACCGTTGACCGTCAAGGCGCGGCAATTGTTATACGATGCTCAAAAAATGCGGCAACGTTCGATCTACGATGACGAATACGAGGTCGACTACGTTACTAAAGAGAAGAGCAACGTCAGAAAAGGCGCCATCAGTCTTTACAAAGAAGCATTCAGCGTTTGGAGTGAAGTGCTCAAAGAGCATCCCTACCTTCAAGACGGCCCGCTCTCGGATGATTTGGCTGCCGAGATGTTGTATTTCCGTCAAATGATGGAAGCCAGCAATACACATTGGCCAGATGACTTTCCGTTGCAATGGTTGATCGACCTGAGAAGCGAAAAGGGCGAAATGGATCAACTTCCCACAACCGAGGAACTGGAAGAATTCAATTCGGCCAGGATGTAAATTCGCGAACTGGAAACCAACGTTGCCTAATGCTTAAGAGTTTTATTTCTTTCTTGATTCTCTTGATTTGATAGTTTCTCAGTAACCAATATCGCAAGAGTCTAAACAGCTTGCCCTTTGGCGATCCAAATTCTTGCGACTCTCACTACCCTCAATTTGGTGACCAACCTATCGGAAAAACCAAATTGCCCTGCCCAACGGTCCTTTGTTCTTGATCTTTATGGCACTGCGGGATACCCTACCGGAGACAGGAATTGTTAACTATCTGCTCTCTCCGCGAGACTACCGATGCGTTTCATTGAAATTTGCTGCAAAAAAACCTTCATTTGCCGCTATCTTTCCATCAGCATTCTTTTGGCCCTGTTGCTTGCAACCAGCGCGGAAAACTTGATCGCGCAATCCACGCCGTTGACGATCAACTCCAGCCAGCGGCTTAGTATTGGTGGCGTCTCAACTCTCGATCGAGCACAGTTTTTCACCCACACAAGCACGTTGTTTCCGCCTTCGAGTACAAACTCGAATCCAGAGGGGAAAAACTTACGGCTAGAGATTTATTCGATCGACGGACTCAACCTTACTGCAGGACGCGTATCGACTGAGTTCGATCAATTCCTTGCGACGGATTTGCCAGAAGATCCAGCCCGGCCCGGATTTGCTGACCCCACGGTGTTGCAAAACAGATTACAGGGTTCCTACCGAAACTTCGTGACCACCGGCACTCGCTACGAGTCGATACGCGATTCAGTTACCAGACCCATTTTCGTAAATTCGGGCAGGTCGTCGGCCGCCTTTTTCGATGCGGCATTTCGCACGGGTGAGCAAAGTAGCCTTTTCCCTAATCGCGATTTTTACGCAGACTATTTGAGGACTTACCTGCGCGAGGTAGTCTTCGGCCCCAATGCCTTTTATCCCATTGCTGCCGATCGATTCCATGTAGAGATCATCAACGAGCCCGACTTGCACGTCGCGGGCATCTTTAGCGGACCCAGCGGAGCGGCCACTCTATTGGCATCCTGTCAAGAGTTAGCCGAATACCATCGCGACATTGCTCAAATGATCAAATCCGAATTCCCTTCGGCATCGATTGGTGGACCGAGTTTGGCCGTCACCGATTTTTCTGCCAATGACTATTTGCGATGGAACAGTACCATGCAACCGTTCATCGATATCGCAGGCGCGGATCTCGACTACTACTCGATTCACCCTTACGAACGGTATGACGTTCAGTCCAACGGGACAGTACAACGCCCCGTCAAGCAAAGTCCCGGTCGAATCAATTCTCAAATTGACATGATCCGTAATCGGCAGGAACAAATCCACGGCAATCGCTTACCACTCTCAATCACCGAGTACTCTTCATTTAATCGCGGTGTTAATGGGAGCACCGCCAACGGAAGTTACGCAGGCTACGATCGTGACGTTCAGCAATGGGACCAAAGCAGGAACCTTCGAGAGCAACTTTTGGTTTATCTCAAACGCCCCGACGCAATTGTCAACGCGGTCCCGTTTATTTTCGCTGCACACTTTCGAAACGAGATCCCCAATCGGGAAAGCGATGACAACGTTATTTACGAGCGCGTTAGCAACGGCGATTATATTGAAACCATCATCGGCCACACCATGCGGATGTATGCTCCAGTGAAAGGTGACTACATCAACGTGCAAGGCTCCAATGATGATTTGCAGGCAGCTGGATTTCGCGACGGCGACCAAGTTTATCTGGTGCTGAACAATTTACTGGACTCGCCACAGACGCTGGATTTGAATCTGTTGCTAGGCGGCATGGGAACGATTAATTCCGCGACGATCAGCCGCGTTTACCGCGATGGTGCAGCAGGAAACGTGTTCATCGAGGACCAAGATATTACTAACTCTTTTGGCAACCTAATTCTCAACCCCAAAGAAGGAGCAGTGATTACGTTTGCTATCAGCAATGATTTTGACTACATCCGTTTGGTGTCCGACGAAACCTACTATGGTGACCAAGTTGCAGTTGAGTTAAACGATGGTTTTCAAGGCCGGTCGCCAGAAATTTTAATTGACGCCGACATCTCCGACGCGATCGCGGCAAAGCTCCGCGTTGGTTACTCTAGGCCCGTTGGCGTAGACTCATTCATGGTCACGATCAACGGCAACACCATCACAGTAACCGGAGACGCCCGAGGAGTCGACGACGAAGAACTTGGCTCGATCGATACCGGTTTGGTCAGCCGTGAAATTGATGTTCCAATCGAATTTCTTAATGATGGTAATAACTCACTGCGGGTGACCTTCACCGGTGCGGGATTTCTTAGCAGTGCTGCATTGGTCGTGTCATCTGCTGCTCCCGGGCCAGCGTTAGGAGACGTCAATCTTGATGGCGCAGTAGACTTCGCGGATATTCCATCGTTCATCGCATTGCTGCAGTCGGGGGGGTTCCAAGCTGAGGCCGATATCAACTTCGATAACGTTGTGGACTTTGCGGACATCCCACTATTCATCGAACTCTTGATCAACCAGTAAATCGTCCTGTCTTTGACGGGCAATGATCACTTGCTTGCTTTGACATCTTCGAATCGAAACGCTTTGGTGAAGTCACGGTGCTGCTTGCCATCGACCTCGGCGTAAGGATACACCAAGTAATTGACTGGACCTGCGTCGTTGGCTGGAACCAACTCTAAGTCGCGGCCAACCGAAAACATTACTCGGTCTGCCGATAGATTGCCGAAGTAGTACTCCTTCAACTCCGGATGTTTGTCGGCTTCTGAGATATCCACAGGCAGCCATTTCCCATCCGCCAGAAACTTGGCCCAACAATGATAGCCTCCGACAGGTCCGCTACTGGAGCCCACGGGAATTGGAAATCCAATTTCAAACTTGGAGGGGATTTTTAGATTGCGGGCGGAGGCAATGAACAGGCTGTGAAAGTCGGTGCAGTTGCCAAATTTACTGTCGCAAGCCCACACCGCATCTCCTTTACCCCAGCCTTTGATGTCGGCCGGTTTGTTGTATTTCATGTGGTTGTCGACGCCATCGTAAAGCTGCCGTGCGACCTGAATTGCACGCCCGCCGGTGGTCGACTCGGAGACGCCGGCTGACGCCATCACGATCTCGCGTAGTTTGTCCCTAGTCGGCACTAAGGCAGATGCTTCAAGAAAAGACTTTGCGGAATCGTCAGCGATCTCAAGCGACGACGCTGTCAACTCTCGTCGCGTCACCCGATAGTTGACCTTGATCGGCACTTCACCAGCATCATTGGCCGTCGCTTCAAAGAAGATCAGCGCGTTACCGTACTTCTTTTCGCTAGTGCGTTCATACTTCTCCTGATTAATGTCCAAGAGTTCTACGTCTTGGTCGTGATTGCCCGTCGCCAGCGGGAGCCACACCTTGACGGACTCCCCCGGCTGCAATTTGGTCAACACCGCGCCGTAGGTGAACTTGAAAGTGCGAGTTATTTTGGAAACAGAATCGTTGGAGGCGGTGTTGGCCACAACCGCCTCTTGCGCCATTGCCGGCGTACTACACAAAATGTGTGATTGAAATAGAGAGAGAAAAACAGAAGCTGTCAGAACAAGATTTCGCATTAAACAACTTGAATTGGGGTTTTGAAATAAGAGTAATTCAGGCGGATGTTCCACCACGGCATGAGTTCGATTTTAGTCCAATTACCAAGTCGGGACGAGGCGTCCTCTGGCATGAAGCAATCGCCAAACACGTTAGCCATGATTGGATATGTGTTCTCCGCCCCGATGGTCGTAGGCCGCCCAAACCGGTGGGTTTGCGATAGAAATTGATTTTTATCCACCCCCGGCAAAACCGTAACCTATATTCCTTCAGAATCGCGGAGCAAAAAGGGTTTGACCTTGTAAAACGCGACTCAAAACCACGCCAATGACCCACGCCACTGCGGTCGCCGAAGACATGTTTCAACGGCGACCCTGCCACAATTCGAAAGTATGACTGAAGAGAATTCGATGATGCCAAAATACTACGTGCAGTCTGACCAAAGCCGCTGGGTTTTACTCGCTCCAGATCTGGATGCAGCCGCCATTCGTTTCGCTCACTGCGTGTTGCGAGACTGCGTCAAAAACCACCAACGCCCCGCTTCGTCGTCTCGAATGATCGACCAAGAGATTTACCAATCGTTGCTCGACCGTTTTGGCGACACAGTGATTGTCAGTGAATCCGGATTTGACGGCACTCAAATTGGCATCTTCGCCACCTCAGAGGTCCTCAATCGCTGGAACCAGCAGATCGAGAACATCGAGACAAACATGCGAGATCGCGACGCTTAGATTAAAGAATCGCTTGTAACAGGACCAAGAAATTTATTTGCTGCACGCTGGCCGGACGATTGTCTGGCCAGCGTAATTTTATAGCTAAATCCGGACACCACCAACGAACAAACGCTCTTTGCTGATTTGTTCAAAACTTCTCCTGCTATTAAAACTCCTCCTACTATTATGCTAGGAATGAAACCTAGCCTCAGTATTTCACCGGACGGCTTGCGCCGTTCCGCTACGCGTGTTCCGCGGCAGTGCTCGAGCCCAATGCCACTCAGCTTAAAAACATGAGGCCCCAATTGTGCCACTCTCCCTTTGGGAGAGTCGCCGTCTAAGCGGCGGAGAGGGCTTTTGTTAGCCGAAGAGATATCGCGATTTAGCTTTAAAAAGAAAGCCCTCCCCGGATTTTAATGGCTGCCTTGAAAATCGTAGTGGGATTCGCCAGAATTCCAACCGGCTCTTCTTAAAGGAATTCTGGCGAATCCCACTACATCCATTTGAAATGGCTAATTCAAAAAGAACTTCGTGCCACTAAGTTCTGGGAAGAACCAAAAAGAAAGCCCTCCTCGTCGGCGAGCCTCCGACGCTCCCGGAGCAAGGGTGACATTCTTGATCTTGTTTGCCTAAAAGGCGCTGAGCTGAAAATTTAAAGGTGAGTGCAATTGAACGCGCGCCCACCGATTTGTCGAACCCTAACATGGATTCGAAAAAAAGCCCTATTGAGAATCGCCAAGCGCTCCCCCTCAGCCAGGAAGCCTCCCCAGCAATCTAGCTCTGTGGCGGCGTTTAGGCTAGAATCCGCTCCGGCCTGTTTTTCGGCTCATTCCTAGGACTTTGACCAACTCCATGACCCAGCAGCAACTCTCACACTACAGCTTTGACAATGGACTGACGATTGTTGGGCATCACATGCCGTGGTTGCAATCGGCGGCCTATGCCATTTCAGTTTCCGCAGGCAGTCGCTACGACGACGCTGACAAGGTCGGCACCGCAAACTTTCTGTGTGAGATGGTCCAGCGCGGCTGCGGCGACATGGATTCCAGACAGTACATCGAAGCCCTTCAAATGTTGGGCATCGATTCGTCCTCCTCAGCCGGTAACTATCAGACCCATTATGGCGCCGCGATGATTGCCAGCGAGTTGATTCCTTCGCTACGAATTTCCGCTGAGATGCTCCGCCGACCGATCCTTCCGGCCGATCAACTTGAAGATGGTCGCATGGTTTGTCTTCAGGAGATTGCTGCACTTGAAGACGACCTAGCTCAAAAGGCCATGAATGAAATGCGGGCGCGATTCTACGGCACCCCCGACGGACGCAATAGCGATGGAACCATCGAATCAATCAGCCGTATCACGCTCGAGGACCTACGTGAGTCCCATCAATCACTCTACCGCCCCAATGGAATGATCATCGCAGTAGCGGGTAATTTTGATTGGGAGAGACTCGTCGATGAAGTCGGGCAACTGTTTGGTGACTGGGAATCCAAACCAGATCCCGAGGTTATCACTTTGCCGCCAGAAACGGGTTCGCATCACATCCCTTTCGAAAGCGAGCAGACGCACATTATTGTCGGTTTCAAAGGGTTTACCTACTCACACCCTGACTTTTATCTAAATCGGTGTGCGATCGGTGTTCTGAGTGATGGTATGAGTTCACGCTTGTTCACCGAAGTCCGAGAGAAACGTGGCTTGTGCTACACCGTTTACGCGTCCAACCACATGACCAAAAATCAAGCGGGCGTGTTTTGTTACAGCGGCACCAGCACCGATCGCGCCCAACAAACATTAGATGTCATCATCGAACAACTGGTCGAACTGGGTAACGGCATTACTCAATCCGAATTGGACCGCCTCAAGATCCGCATCCGCAGCGGACTGATCAGCCAACAGGAATCATGCCGCTCTCGCGCCAATTCGATCAACAGCGACTGGTTCCACTTAGGGCGGCTGAGAACACTGGACGAACTCAACGAGTCGATTTCCTCGATCACTGTCGATCAGGTTAACGACTTTCTGCAACGTCATCCCCCTTCAAATTTTTCGCTGGTTACCCTCGGCAGCAATCCTTTAGAACTAAAAGAACATGGAATACCGACAACACCGATTGGCTAATGGCTTGGAGATTCATGCCGAGTGCAATGACCTCGCTTACACGTCCGGTTTTGGATTTTTCGTCAAGGCTGGATCGCGCGACGAAACGGACGGCATTGGCGGAGTCAGCCACTTCCTTGAACATATGGTTTTCAAGGGAACGCCCAACCGCACCGCCGCTGAGGTCAATCTACAACTGGACGAAATGGGTTCGGCATCCAATGCGCGAACAGGCGAGGAAAGCACGATCTATCATGCTTCGGTGCTGCCCGAATTTCAAAGCGATGTGGTTGCGTTGTTGTCTGACATCATGCGCCCCAGCCTTCGCCTTGAAGATTTCGAAACCGAGAAGAAAGTTATCGTTGAAGAGATCATGATGTACGCCGACCAGCCTCCCTACGGAGGTTATGAACGCATCATGGAAGAGTTTTACGGTGACCACCCGATGGGGCAAAGCGTTCTCGGGACCGTCGATTCGGTCACGGGGCTTACTCCTGAAGCGATGCGATCCTATTTCGAGCAACGCTACAGCCCATCGAACATGGTTTTGGCGGCCGCTGGGAAGATCGATTTTGACAAACTGGTCGATGACGTCGAAAGGCATTGCGGCCGTTGGAAGAGCTTCCCCGCCGAACGCACCTGTCCTGCCCCAGACTATCGCAGCGGATTTGTCTCGATGCACAAACCGAATTCGGTGCAGCAATACCTCTTACAGATGGCGCCCGGAGCAACACTACAATCGGAAGATCGTTACGCGGCGCGTGTGGCGACGACCATCATGGGCGATGACGCAGGCAGTCGTTTCTATTGGGAGTTCCTGGATTCTGGATTGGCCGAATCGGCTGGAGTCGGATCCTACGAACACTTGGGCTGCGGCTCGCTGATGACAGTGATCTGTTGCGATCCCTCCAAGGCTGAAGAAAACCTAGAACGCGCTAAAAAACTGTTCAACCAAGCCGCCTCTGAAGGCGTCACCGAAAAAGAACTGGCGATGGCCAAGCGTAAAATCGCATCGCATATTTTGCTCGCCAGCGAACGCACTGATACGCGCATGTTCTCTGTGGGAACTCAGTGGTTGAACGACCAGCCGTTTAAGACGCCAGCCCAAATCGCCGAAGTCTACGAAAACGTAACGCTTGACGAGGTCAATGCTGCGTTGCAAAAATATCATATGCGATCTCCCATGACTCTTGCTGTCGGCCCCAAAGAGGATTGGCTGGCGGTTTGAGAACGTGACCCAAACAGGAGATCCACAAAGTGATTTCATACTTGAGATTTATTTAATCCCCCAGACGCCTTTCAGCAAATAGAATTCTTGAAGCGATACCGCACAAACACTGCTTGTCCCATTGAAAGTTGCTGAAAGTTTCCCTATCTGGCAGTGAGCTTTTCATCGTGGATGCTGGCGCATAAAAAAAACCGATGGATATAGGGTCTCCCAGAACGAATTTTGGGACCACACGGCATGGAGGCGATTTTTATCCACCGGCTGGTTTGGGTAGTAGTGTCGAGAATTGAAGAAACCAACTTGAATCTTTGCTTTGCATCCCTATTTCAAGAACAAAAATATCTTTTTGAGTTCGCCCAAGGACCATTTCGATAAAAGTGTTGGCCCAAAGGCGCAATCCTTGGATTAGGTGATTCACCGATCGGCTTTCGCCGTGCCGCTATCATATACGCCTACTCGTTTGAGAAACTGATTTTTCCTAATGACTTGCGACTGTTAATTGCACAAATTGGCAACAAGATTTAGACTGAAGCGATCAGAAGTGTCTCTCCTCGCAAAGTTGAACCATGCCGGTACGTAACTTTTTCTTCATCGTCGTCGCGTTTTTGGTCTGCTACGCATGTTACAGCGTTGCCGTAAAGAACCGGTACGCTAATCTGTTTGCTGAAGCAATCGATATCGTTGAGAACGAAGCACTGCACGGTGTACCGTCGGACCAACTGTTTAAGTCAGCCATGGAGGGAATGCTCGAAGGCTTCGATCGTCATTCGCGTTTCATTACCGGCGACTCTTTTAAATCGCTCAACGAGGACCTCGAAGGGGAATTTGGCGGCGTCGGAATTTATTTTGAACCCGTCCCCGCCAAAGGTGTGCTTGTCATGGCCGCCATGCCGGGCAAGCCAGCAGAATTGGCCGGGCTACAGGCCGGCGACATTATTACCTCCATCAATGGCATGCCTACCGCTGATTTGGAAAGCCGTGCGATTCGCAAACTGATGACCGGAAGGCTCGGTGAGAGTCTAGAAGTCTCGTTCGAACGCGACGGTGTTTCCAATAATACAACTTTGCAACGACAGACGATCGCCGTGCAAAGCGTGCAGGGATTCGCGCGACTGCGAGACGGCAAATGGAGCTTCATCGTCTCAGGCTATCCGAATTTGGCGTACATTCGCCTGTCACAATTCGACAAAGCGTCAGCAAGCGAGTTGCTGTCGGTTCTTGAGGATCTGCCAGAGAATGTTTCGGGAATCATCTTGGACCTGCGCAGTAACGGCGGAGGATTGCTGACCGCCGCCGAAAGTATCTGCGATATGTTTCTAGAACCGGGGCTGACGATCGTTAGAATCAAAGGACGAAAAGGACTCTCAGTGCGCGAGTCAAAATCATCTTCGGAGCCACTGGTTGGCAAAAGCGTTAAACTTGCCGTGTTGGTTGATCGACAATCGGCAAGTGCTTCTGAACTGGTGGCCGGTTGCCTACAGGATCATAATCGCGCCGTCATCGTGGGCGAACGATCTTGGGGCAAAGGCACCGTACAAAACGTGATTCCTATGAAGATGGGCACATCTGCGCTCAAACTCACGACCTTTAGTTTTTGGCGTCCCACTGGACCGGTGATCGATCGCTACAACAAAGATGCGATCAAAACGGGCAAGTGGGGCATCTATCCCAATGAGGGTTTGGCGGTCGAACAAGATGCCTTGGACATGGTGTGTATGCTGAAAAGAATGCACTTCCGCGAAATTGGCGGTCTGATTCCCGAAGACAAGCGGGAGAAAATCCTCTCGATCTCACGGGACAATTTTCTTGACCGCATCAATGATCGTGGCACGCCAGACCAGAAGGCAACGATGCCTGCCAAACAAGATGCTAATGCCGAAGAGGATTTTGTTGACGCGTCGGAATCCGATGAAGATGAACTTCCCGATCGAGAGGTAGTTCCGCAAGATCTCCAGCGCGACCCCGTTATCGAAAAAGCGATCGAATTCTTGAGCCGAGTGAACATCGAAAAGCAGGCCGCCTAACCTTGGCCTGCTGAATTCCCCAATTCACACCCCTATAAACCGGAACACGTCGTGGAAAAACAGCAGCTCGCGTTCTTGAAATCACTTGTCGAAACGCCAGGAGTTTCTGGCTACGAACAAGCCGTTCAACAGGTCGTGCGGCAGTACGCCGAATCCTTCTGCGACACCATGACCACTGATTTGCATGGGAATCTGATTCTGTGCAAGAACCCCGACGCACCGGTGCGCGTCATGCTGGCGGGACATGCTGACCAGATCGGGTTGATTGTTTCGCATATTAACGACGACGGATTCATCTACACACAAACCGTTGGTGGCTGGGATCCACAGCAGCTAATTGGGCAACGCATGACCATCTGGTCAGAGACCGGCCCCGTTGACGGCGTCATCGCCCGTAAGCCAATTCACTTGCTTGACGATGCCGAACGAAAGAAAGTGGTCAAGACAAAAGATCTGTGGATCGACATTGGCGCGAACTCGAAAGAGGACGCGGCGATGATTCAGATCGGTGATCAGGTCACTTTCGCTTTAGGATTTCAAGAACTGATTAATGGTAGAGCCAATTCGCCAGCGATGGATAACCGAACTGGCGTTTGGGTGGTCGTTGAAGCGCTCCGGCGCTGTGCCGAAGCAGGAATTGAATGCGGGTTGTACGCCGTCGCGACCGTCCAAGAAGAAATCGGCTTGCGTGGTGCCAAAACGGCCGCTCATGCCGTTGCCCCTCATATCGGAATCGCCGTCGATGTGACTCATGCCACGGATTGCCCAACGATCGACAAACACCAAAACGGAGACATTCGTCTGGGCGGAGGCCCCGTGATTGTTAGAGGGCCAAACATTAACCCCGAGGTCAACGCGCGACTAAAAGGAATTGCAAAATCAAACGACATACCTGTCCAGCACAAAGCGCTCGGTCGCGCGGCGTTCAACGATTCCAATGCGTTGCAGGTCACACGCGACGGCGTGGCGGCGGGAATTTTAGCTATTCCCAATCGTTACATGCACAGTGCAGTGGAGACCATTGAACTTTCCGACTTGGATCATGCAGCAACGCTGTTGGCTAAATTTATTCAATCGGTTACCGATCAAAGCGACTTTGTTCCCACAGTTTGAAAATTGGCAGCGACATTATGCCACCCCCTGCCCTTCTCGCTGTGTTTTGTTTTCATTGCTTCACCGAATTTTTATGTCAATGAATTTGCGTTGGTAGCCGCCAATCCCTTGCTATCGGATCCTCTTGCCAGCAAGACACTTTGGCAACCAAAATTCTGTCAGTTTCAGCCTCGGCATTGACCGCGATTCCGTTAGAATTCAGCTATCAGGTTCGATGATCATTAAGAATTATGATCGCCAACTAACTCCTTTTAAACTTTGAGCTACAGCCCTGCGATGGAAAACGCGGCCTTTTGGCTACAAGGACGAAATTCATGAGTACGTCGCCAACGACAACAACAGACGAATCTCGCAAGCGTCTGGCCCCCGATCCCAGCAAGACATCCGGCACAAACGCGGCCAAGACAGCGTCAGAGATTCGCAAGGAGCGTCTTGGTGGGCGCGACGCGTCCAGCATACCAATGCCGGCCCAGGTTGATCAAAAGCGCATATATTACAGCTACCTGATTTCGTTTATCGTCTTTCATACATTGGCGTTGGGCGTGTTCGTTCCGTGGTTGTTCAGCTGGACTGGTTTCGCCTCGCTGGTCGTTTTCTCGTATGCGTTTGGAGCGGTAGGAATTCCGATTACTTACCACCGTCTGCTGACCCATCGCAGCTTCAAAACGCCAAAGTGGTTTGAGCGGTTTTTGGTGGTCATTGCGCTGTGCAATGGGCAGGAGACACCCGCGCGATGGGTTGCATGGCACCGACTGCACCATCACGAATCTGACCATCAAGAAGATCCCCACAGTCCTTTGGTGAATTTTCTTTGGTCACATTTTCAGTGGTTGATCTATGAGAACGGCAACACGGCCAAATTCAGCCTCTATCAAAAATACGCGCGAGACATTTTGGCTGACCCGTTTTACATGTGGCTGGAGAAAAAGACCTATGCAGGCGTTGCAATTTTTGCGGCCCACGGTGTACTGATCTTTCTTGCGACTTGGTTAATCGGCGGCCTAACGATGGGCTTTGCGATGCCGGCGTTCCAGTTGGCGTGCAGCGTTTTTATCTGGGGCGTCGTGGCACGGATCGTCGTGATGTGGCATGTGACGTGGTCGGTCAATTCGCTGTCTCACATGTTTGGCTACCGCAATTATGAAACCGACGACCACAGCCGTAACAACTGGTTTGTGGCCCTGATTTCTTCTGGAGAAGGCTGGCACAATAATCATCACGCTGACCAATCCGCCGCAACGGTTCAACACAAATGGTGGGAGTTCGATTTGAACTACTACATTATCGTGATGTTCTCTTGGATGGGACTGGCGACCAATATCGTGCCGCCCCTTCACAAGCGTCGTGCTGCTCGAGAAAAGCAAGCTTGATTTAAGACTCGCCCCCTGCCCTGCCCTGTCTTGCTTCCCCTATTCAACCCTCTCTGAATACACTCGCAAAACCTACTCAGCAGGGTTTCTGTCGCCTTGACGGGCTCCTTTAAGGCAAGTTAAACCGTAAACAGAGGTGATTTAAGGGGAATACCGCGATATCCCCCTTTCTCTAAAATCGCTTTTTCGGATAACATAACAGCTCAATCAAATGCGAGAAAATAGCTAGATCCAGCATACTGAACGCTGGCAAGAGTCGACGGCAGTTATTCACGAAACGCCCGCAAGAAAAAGCGGGTTTGAATCTGAAAATAAAGAGGTCGCCGGGCTGTGCGGATGGATTCAGGAAATTGCACGCCAATCGGAGCGACCGACCACAGACATTGAACCTGAGTGCCGGGCGAGACGCCACTGAAGCCAATCGCAATTGTGCGAGGACAGTCGCGTCCCTCCCCGAATCCAATTCTGTCTGCCGTCTCTTTGTTCTTTCCATGTGGTCGTCACATTACGCGATCACACAACGGAAACGCTGACGCCCCAAAACGGCGTGCGTTCCCATAATGACACATGGCTGTTTACGGCCAACAATGCAGGAGACGCCCAGTGGCAGACGACATTTACGAATACTTTGGTGGCAGCGGTGGAACTCGAGAAGTAGAACCGATCGAGGAAGACAGCGGCGAATTCGATCAAGGGCTTGGCCAAGACAACAAAGACGATAAACCAGAGAGTCAAACCGGAACAAGCAGTGCATCTGCTCCGATAGCCGACGACGATCTGTTTGCCGCTTTTGCCGGCAACACACGAGCGGACTCCGCTGGGAAGAAAAGTGAAGCTTCTAGCCAGGTTAAATCTACCGATAAGACCGCAGCCAAGAAAACAGACACAGCCCCTTCTAGCGTCAAGAGCGAATCGAAGGTAACCGCAGAACGACAAGACGCATCGACCACAAAGCCAAAGCAAGAAGCCGCAGATCCTGCGACCTCCGAAAAACCTGCAAAGAAAAGTGGCGGGAACTGGGACTTCCTTGCCGGCGTGTTAGGCCTCGGTGGTAACAAGTCAGCAAAAGGGGCCGATGAAACACCGGCAGCGAAATCAACATTGAAGGAACAGGAGGCGGAGGAGCCCACTAGCTCGCTGGACAGCACTGCCTCGCAAGTTGAAGCCAGTTCAGCGCCCAAAACGGCGGCGAGAAAATCAACCTCCGCGAAGCCTGCCGCCAAAAGCGATAAAAGCGCTGTCTCGGAATCAAAAGCTGAACGGGCAAGCAGCGATGAAGTCCCAGGCGATTTCTTCGGTTTCAATTTTGACGAAAACAACCCGTCAAAGATCGTTCCCTCAGCCAAAACTGCCGCCGCTGTGTCGTCAGCGAAACCTGAAAAGCCAACTAAACCCGACCAAGGGAAGTTCGTCGCCGAATCCGTAGCGGTTTCCCCTTCCGCTCCAGCAACCGATGACGGCAGCGGGTTAAGCGATGACGACGACATCTTCAGCGCCTTCGCTGCACCAGCGGCCCCGGCGGCAAAACCCCCGGCAAAGCCTGAATCACCCCCGGCGGCAAAACCGTCACGTAATGTCAAAGCGAAATCTGACCAACAAGACGTGGGCGAGGACGATGACTTCGTCGAATTTGAAATCGAAGATTTGGACACTTCTGAAGTCGATCCAGCCGTCGAAGCGGCACGCGGTCGTCGCGGGCGTGGTCGTGGTCGAGGACGAAAAAATAATGACGACGGAGAAAACGAAGCTCGGTCAGAACGCTCCGGACAACGACCACGAGGACGCGGGCGCAGTCGATCGCAAGAGGGGTCTAACGGTTCGAGTTCAAAAAACTCCAGTCGCGATGATTCCTTCGAACTAGACAGCCCCAACGACAAACGACCTGCTGGCCGGGGCCGTCCACAACGCAATGATTCGCACAGAGATTCCGACGACGACAGCGCGAATTACGACAGCCAGTTTATCGCTGACGAAATAGACCCTCGAGACATCGACCCACGAAATGGTGAAGCCGATAGCAGCTCTGATGATCGCGGTGGCAGCGGCAAACGCAGAGGTCGTCGTAGCCGCGGCGGTCGAAACCGCGGCGGACGTGGAGGACAGAATCGCGGTGAGAATCGCTCAGAGTTCACCGCAAGAACAGCAGAAGACCGCTGGAACAATCCAGATCCCGACGATGCGTGGGACGACGATTCTGCAAATTCATCTGACCGCAATCAAAAAGATGAGGAGCCAGCGGCTGATTCCAAAGATCGCCCCAAACGTTCGCGCGGTCGTCGTGGTCGCGGTCGTGGACGCAATCGTGAAGAGGGACAATTGGAAAAGCAAGAGGTCTCCGGCCGCGGTCGCGATGACGGATGGGAAAAATTTGATAGTGACCGCGAAGACAACCGCGGACGCAATGATAATTCGCGTGATGAGGCGGATCGCCCCAGCCGAAACGAACGTTCTGGTCGAGGACGCAGCCGTCGGCACAGCGGTGACGACAACGCACGTGATGAACGTCCCGCTCGCGCCGAAAGTAACAATCGCGGTGGACGCTCAAGAGGTGATCAATCCGATCGTGACGAACGTCCACAAGGTTCAGGGCGTGGCAGACGCGGGGGACGTGGACGCGGTTCTCGTGAATCGAGTGATTCGATTCCAGCGGTTCCTCGGTACGGCGACGTGCCGACTTGGGATGATGCGATCTCAGGCGTCATCTCTGCCAATATCAAAAGTCACAGTGGTCGATCCGGCAACCGCTCGCAAGGCGGACGAGGACGATCGAATTCGTCTGGTGGCGGCGGTCGGAACTCTGGATCAGACCGGGGGAGTGGCGGTAACTCTCGCTCAAGTCGAGGAGGCCGCGACTCAGGCTCTGGCGGAAGAAACTCTGGCCGCAATCGGCGTTAGAAGAAATGCTGTAGAATTTCACCAAGGCGGGGCTGCTTATTACATGCCCTATTTGAAATTCGGTTGAATAAGATCATACGCCGCCTGTTGTTTTTGCAACCGGCGGCGATTTTCATATCTGTCCCGGATTGAAATTTACTCGCCGACACTCAAGAATAATCTGCTTCACTTGTGAAACGTTCGCAGGTGCAACAAAAACAAATTTACAGCTCGAAACTCTTGAGCAATACCAAAGACGGAGAAGTGACCGATGGACGACATTAAAGCTTTGGCAGACTCGATGGCAGATCGCTTCTTCAGAGAGCGAGACAAAGAGCTGTTGGAAAAGCTGAAGCAAGAAGTGGAGGGCGCCGAATCGCGGGACGCATTGGCGGCTGCCAGTGGAATCGAGGATCCTTCTGTTCTTGACAGTCTTATCGCTGGCGGGATCGGACCGGACACCATCGCCTCGGTTTCCTTAATACCGCTGGTCGCCGTTGCGTGGGCAGATTCGAAGATGGAAGACAAAGAAAGAGAAGCCATCCTCAAGGCTGCCAACGAAGCAGGAATCTTGAAAGGTACAGCCAGTCATGAGATCCTTGAAAAGTGGTTGGACGAGCAACCCGATGACCAATTGCTTGAATCGTGGACGCAATACGTTGGTGCGATGAAGTCAAGCTTGGACGAAGGTGCATTGGGCCAACTTAAAACAAGTATCATCTCACGCGCTCAAGCGGTTGCCGAATCAGCCGGAGGATATCTCGGACTTGGCAATAAGGTATCTGCTTCTGAGGAACGCGTTTTGAAAACGCTTGAATCTGCGTTCGCCTAATCGTAGTCGCGCGCCAGTTTTGTTTCAATAAAACTGTATCAAACATGGAGTTTCACCGCTTACGTGAAGCTCTTAATTGCATCGCTTAATTGTATCGTCTCAGCGTAGCCAATCTCGCAAGGGATTTTAAAGTTTGCTTTTTGGCGATCCAAATTCTTGCGGCTTCGGCCGCATGAAAACTGAGACCAACGTCTAAAGCGTGTGACAGAGCTTAGTTTATTTTAGAAGTTCTACATCTAGGAAGTGGTTTTGTGATGCCGTCGCCCAACACGCTGCTGATCGTCAATTTGGTTTCTACTTGGTACATGGTCGGCCTGATCTGGATGGTACAGATCGTCCACTACCCGCTATTCGCGAAAGTCGGCTCAGAGCAGTTTGTCGGCTATCAGATTAGTCACCAGACATTGACGACGCTGGCTGTCGGACCGGCAATGCTAATTGAGATCGCGACCGCAATCCTGCTGATTTGGAGTCGACCGGCAGTAATTCCGGCGTGGGCAGTTTACGTTGCTCTAGGATTGCTGGCGATAGTGTGGGCATCGACCGCGTTTCTCCAAGTCCCCTGTCACGAAAAACTGACCGACGGATTTGATGCGTCGATTCATTGGCGTCTTGTGGTGTCCAACTGGATTCGCACCATTTGCTGGACCGCCCGAGGCGTTTTGGTCGCTTGGATGCTGACGCTTGTCTGCCGCCCTGCGAGTTAGGAGAGCAGGTTGGGGTGATAGGACGGCAGTTTCTCCTAGGCACTTGTTAGCACTGAAATCGTCTGCTCGGTCTCCAAATTGTTGGCCTTCGCTAATGAGCCAACAGTCCAATCTCTTTCTTGCGAGTCCGGCAATGATGAAGCAATTGAATGAAGTGCTTCAAGCGAGAGAGATTCCTTAAATGAGTGCCAATGGGCCGGCAAGCTGAGTTCACCCTACGCCGCGTTGCGAAAGGCAAGAATTCTTGGAAACTCCTCACGGTCGGTTACTTGGTCGTTTCCAGCTTCATATTCAAAATTGACCCGCTGCCGGATCTGATAGGGCTGACGACCGCTGGCGGAGTAGTAGATCCGCGAGCAGACTTCACCAATCAATCCCAGCGAAAAGAATTGAACACTTAGGATGACGGCGATTACGCCCATCAACAGCAACGGGTTACCCGTCATGTCCGTCCCAGAGAATATTTTCATGAAAACAGTGGCCAGCAATGCAATTACTCCGCTGGCTCCGACGTAAAGCCCAAGCTTGCCAAATAGTTTCATAGGGCTGGCGAAATAGTCCAGCATAAATTTGACTGTTAACAGGTCCAGTACAACACGCGTTGTGCGGCCGATGCCATACTTGGTTTCGCCGAATTGCCGTGCCCGATGATTGGTGACGACTTCGGCGCAACGTGCGCCCAACTGATGAGCCAACACGGGAATGAATCGATGCATTTCTCCGTGCAGCTCAAGATCAACAGCAATCTCACGGCGAATGGCCTTGAGCGTGCAGCCAAGGTCGTGAATTGGAAAACGCGTGACTCTCGCGATTAACCAGTTCGCAATTTTGGAAGGAATTTTGCGACTGACCATGTGGTCCTGCCTGTTCTTTCGCCATCCATGAACGAGATCGAACCCCTCCTCCAGTTTATCTAACATCATGGGAATATCGCGTGGGTCATTTTGCAAGTCGCCGTCGATCGTGACAATAAAATCTCCCGGCGCATTTTGGATGCCGGCAAACATGGCAGCAGTCTGGCCGTAGTTGCGCCGAAACAGAACTAGTTTGACTCGGCGATCTTCCCGAGCAAGCTGTTGAAGCCGATCGGTTGTACCGTCGCGGCTCCCGTCATCGACCAAGATCAAGTCGAACGAGCGCGGTTGAGACTCCATCGCCGCAATCAACTCTTTATACAGCAGATCGATGTTATCTTGTTCGTTGTAAATTGGCACCACGACCGAAACCGAGTTTTGCGACTCAAGCTCTTGCGAGTTTATGGTGTTCTTCGTGCTGCAGTCCATTGCATCGGTCTTTCATTGTTTGAATTGATCTATAGATCAAAATGGAACGTATGGCACAACAAACGCCAGAGGCGCTGCCCCACCGTTTGGCTGCCGACCTTAATTTTGGCTTTGCCAGTTCCACCGGGCAAAATCGGATATTGATCGTCAAGCGTTAAGTTCACACTAACACGATAGGTCGTGCTTGCTGGGACGTCATTGCCATCAGTGGAGGTCACCGACAGTAATTCGCCTCCGTGTTTACTTGAAATCGCTGGCGGAGTCTCCACCATCTTCACCGGCGACAATGTCTTGATACTGGAGCTAAATGGATTAAGAGGAAATTGATTCAGATGCAGCTCCACCGATTGGTGCACTTGAACGAATTCGATCTCCTTCTGGTCAATGGCCAGCACCGCATCAAAGCGGTTTAGCTGAGGCACGATCTGCCCGATGAGTGTCTGAGATTCGATCCACGCTCCCATATTTTTCCCCTCCAATGGCGTTCCCGTCCATCGGTTAAGTTCTTTGGACGACTGCTTCTGCGGCCGCACGCGCGGGGGAGCCAAAAGATATCCGTCTGCTGGGGCTCTGATCTCAAGCATCTGATGATCAAGCTTCCGTTGCTCCAAATTTCCTGTGGCTGTCGCGACCACTGCTTGCGATTCTTCAAGTCTACTTCCACGGCCTTCGTCTCCACGACTCGAGGCGAACTGAATCAGCCCCAAATTCGCTTTGGCGGTCGCTTGAGCGGAAGTCAGTTGCACGATCTGTCGGTTAAGGTCTACCGATTCCAGCGACACCAAAACCTGTCCTTTGGCCACGGGCTGATTCGGCGAAACCCAGATATCAACTAGCCGTCCCGGGACTTTTGCGTAAACGTTGACTGCGCCAGCAGGTTGAATCTTAAATGGGCAGTAGACATAGTGAGGAATTGGAAAAAGGCAGATCGCTGCAATCACTGCCGCGACGACGATGCCGGAGACAGCCAAACGTGTCTTTTTCACTGCTGAGGTCCTTCCGGGGATAGAGAAAAATTTGATCAACTGGACGACTGGCATCCCCACTAGGCCCCAGATCGCCATCATGGCAATCATTTGCCCAAAAATCTTAAACCCATAGGGCTCGAAGATCCCATATACAAACCAAAAAATCGAAAACGTAATTAGCCACCGGTAAGCAGCCGCCGCAACGCTGTAGAGCGCGAACATCCACTGATGCCGCTGGGGCAAAAACGGATCCTCAACCTGTTCGAGGCCAAGGCAAAGGCTGCCGAAGAAGTTCTGCAGGACTTTGGTGGACTTGGACCGCAGATTGGGAATCTCCAGCAAGTCAGAAACGACGTAGTAGCCATCGTATCTGAGCAACGGATTGGCGTTAAATAAAAGAGTACTGACCGAGCACACGAAAATGACGTTCAGTGCAACTTGATTGACGATGCCGGGGTGACTGAACCACCAAACAAACACAGCAATCGCCGCCAAAATCAATTCGACATACATTCCCGCAGCCGCAATAAATGCGCGTTGCCACTTACTTTTAAGCATCCACGAATCACTAACATTCATATAGAGACAGGGCGTAAACACCAGCAGCATCGCTCCCATTTCATGGCACTGGCCGCCATACTTTTTACAGACCAAACCGTGTCCAAGTTCGTGGAGGACTTTGGTCACGCCCAGAACGATCGCCAGCCAAAACCAGTTACCCGAAGCGAAGAACTGATCCATCGAGGGGAGTTTCGCCAGAAACATATCGAACTGAGCAAACAGTAGCGACGCGGCCGCGATCCACAGCGCCAGCACCATCAGAAACACACTCAGCGTAAAAAAGTGCTTCGTCACTGGGTTGAGCGCATTGAGCAACCCGTCAGGATCAAACCCTTTGAATCTGATTGCCATAATATTGGAAAGTGACTGACGAAACATCGCCGCCTTGCGTTCTTCGGAGCGCTTCAGCAGCTCGTTTCCCTGATCAGTTGCATCGGAGACCAACAGCGCGCTGCGGTACAGCATTCCGATCAGCTGATGCAGCTCTCGCATCGAGATCTTTTGCGGCGCGAACTGGTACTCGAAGTTCTGCCGGATCTCATCAGAACTGATTTTCCCGTCGAGCATCATCAGTAAGCGGTATTCTTCCTCTTCGAAACGATAGTACTTCAGCGTGATTGGGTCCTTCACGACCCAATACGAGCGGCCCTGCCAACTCCGACGCGCAGAGATCAAATCGGCACGCACGCGTAGCGGCAGCGGCCGGCTGGCGCTCGAAGCCATTAATGATTGCGACGTGGTTTGGGACAAGGGCGTTGCCGAAGAATTTGAATGAATCTTTCAGCAACATTACAGGAATCCTTTCTCCAAACCAACGCAGGCCAGTGCTAGCGTTGTCGCAAATTCGGCTCCAGCTTGTGAGAGTGGGCTGAAGCGACCTTGAGGTCTTACAAGCTACGGCGTTGTGCCGGTGGACCTTACTTCGGCGGCAAAATTGTAGCGTTTGGGGGCGCGCACTCCGGTCTCTACTGGTATCGCTTGAATAGGGCCGGGAAGCTTGCGTGGCACTGCTGCAAGCCAAGATCACTTCGCTTTAACCTGCCGACCGGATCGAAGTGCGATCAGCGCATAAAAAATGAAGGGTTCCAGCTCGCCGCAACTGGAACCCTTCGAAAATTGGCTGGCCGACCAGAAAAATACATTTCTGTTCGGAGACCCACAGCCAATAGGCTTATCGGCCAGCAAACCGCCATTCTCAATGAAAAGTGGTCATATCCAGACAATCGATTTTTTTTCGACTTTTGCCGGTTGAATCCCAAGATTCAGTCGCCCTAATCGTTACAAATTATTCATCGCATGTCTGATTTTCTCTCAAGTATGAAGGCCCGAACCCCAACGCCTACCCAGTCTCTCGCCACCGCTGTGGGGCTACCGGATACGTCGGGGCAATTCATCGGTGACCGAATCCAAGGCCTTTTCATTTCAGGCAATTTGAAAGATGATGTAGGGAAATCAAACCACCGTTACTTTTGTCGGTTCAAACCCCAACCAAGCACTCGTAGACACAACCATGGCTGAAGAAAAAATTGCAAAACTAGCACTCGAAGACGGGACGGTCTACGAGGGGATTTCCTTGGGCAGCACCGGAACAACTGCGGGCGAAGTCGTTTTCAATACTTCGATGACCGGCTATCAAGAAATCCTCACTGATCCAAGCTATCGTGGTCAGATTGTTACGATGACCTACCCCGAAATTGGCAATTACGGAGTTAATGAGGAAGACGTAGAAAGCTTCAAACCGCACCTTGCCGGATTCGTTGTTCGTAATATGAGCGACATTGCCAGCAACTGGCGCTCCACTTCATCGCTGCAAGACTATCTAGAAAAATATGGCGTCGTTGGCATCCAAGCCATCGACACACGCGCACTGGTTAAGCGTATCCGCAGCGTTGGAGCGCTCAAAGGCGTCATCTCGACGGAGGAACTCGACGACGCGAAACTGATTCAGATGGCGAAGGATTCGCAGAGTCTTGTTGGCCGTGATCTGGTCAAAGAGGTAACGCCAGAGAACAGCTCGCAGTGGAATACATCATTGTCTGATTGGTGGCGTCTGCGATCGGATAACGGTGGACCCAAAAGTGATGCAAAGCCACATGTTGTAGCGTTGGATTTTGGCATGAAATACAATATCGCTAGGCATCTTACCGATCAGGGCTGCGAGGTAACCATATTGCCAGCAACGGCAACGGCCGACGAAGTACTGGCGCTCAAACCTGACGGGATCTTTTTGTCTAACGGGCCCGGCGACCCCGAACCGCTGACCTACGCGATCGAAACCATTGCCGCTCTTTTGGGTAAGGCACCTATTTTCGGAATTTGCCTTGGCCACCAGTTGCTATCACTGGCCTGCGGTGCGAAGACGTTCAAGCTAAAGTTTGGTCATCGCGGCGCGAACCAACCTGTTCAGGAAACCGAAACAGGCAAGATCGAGATCACGACGCAAAATCATGGTTTTGCCGTCGATCCTGATTCGGTGCCAGATTGTCTTGAGATTACTCATTTCAATCTGAACGATCAAACTGTCGCCGGAGTTCGCCACAAAGAGTTCCCGGCCTTCGGCGTCCAGTACCATCCAGAGGCCGCCGCTGGCCCCCACGACAGTCAGTACTTGTTCACTCGTTTCCGCCAACTGATCGATGAACAAAGCGTGGCCGTCTGATGCCCGAATCCCTATCCATCCCGCTCCAGCGGCAGCTTTATCTGCAACTGCTCGAGAAGACGCCCGAGGCGGTCGTGGTATTCGATGAAAATCAGGTCGTCCGCTTTTGGAATCCTCAGGCCGAGGCAATTTTTGGCGTCCCCAACGCGGCGGCATTGGGTCAAACAGTTTTCGCTTTGCTCGCTCCCGCCGACAACAATGTTTCCCTCCCACCGGACGTTGGCGTCGATGCCGAACGAACTCCCGCCCCAGTTTTTCATTCCTCGCAAGTTCGCCGACACGACGGTAAAGAAACGAAAATTTTAGTGAATTGGTCTACCAGTTCGATTGAAATTGAATCTCTGCACTGGACGGCCGCATTTTTCCAAGACGTGACTGCCCAACGCCACCAAACGCGCCGCCTTGCCCGCGCGGCCGCCACGGATCCGCTCAGTGGATTGCTGAACCGACGTGGATTTCAAGATCAACTTGAGAAATATCTCGACGCCAAACTTACACTGGCAATCGTTGATGCAGATCACTTCAAAACGCTTAACGACACTTTCGGGCATGAGGCGGGTGATCAAGGGATTCAGTTTATTGCAGGCATTCTGCGTGGCTGCTTTCCTGACGCACTTTGTTTAGCTCGGCTTGGTGGAGACGAATTTGGCGTCGTCACAAAAACGCTTCCCGCTCAAGAAACAACGATGGCCTTTGAGCAGTTCATCGAAAAAGTTTCCGCAGGCATACCTAACTCTCCCGAAAGGTCGCTGAAACTGACCGTCAGCGTCGGCGTTGCGATCAGCAATGTTTGCGGCACCAGCACGCGCGAGTTGCTGACGACAGCCGACCGGGCACTTTACGCCGCGAAAGAGGCCGGACGCAACCAAATGAGAACGACCGCAATCAATGTTTGACGCCGGTACGTCAGGTTTTCCAGTCCTCACGTAAAAGTGTAAAAGTGGTGGTTGGTTTTCCGGCACCAATCGTCAACAATAGCGATTAGTTCTGTTACCCTCACACGTTGCGCTTATGTTTTTTGTCTTCGATGGTGTCGATGGCGGTGGAAAGTCTACTCAAGTCGACCGCCTCTGCACCTATTTAAAAACTCATGGTGAAGTCGTCACCTGCAAGGACCCCGGAAGCACTTTGCTGGGCGAGGCCCTTCGTTCGATTTTGTTGGAGAAAGGCCAGACGCCAATCGACATGCGGTCAGAAATGATGTTGTTCACGACCGCGCGTACGCAGTTAGTCCAAGAGATCATCAAACCAGCCCTTAAGCGCGGTGCGTTCGTTGTGTTGGATCGATTTGTCATGTCCACGGTCGTCTACCAAGGCCACGCCGGAAAACTGAACCCGGAAGACATTCGCGCGGTAAACCGTTTTGCGATCGATGGCACTACCCCCGACCAAACATTTGTCTTCGACGTGCCCGTCGCAACGGCGATGCGGCGTATTGGCCCCTCTCGAGATCGCATGGAGTCACGCGGTGACGAATATTTTACCGCCGTCAGAGAAGGTTTTTTAGCCGAAGCTGCCAACGATCCTGCGGCGACGCTGATCGACGGCACCGCAGAAATTCAAACAATCGAGTCAAACATTCGAGCCATCGTTGATGGACTGTTAGAAAAACGTACTCCATAAGTTGCCCGTTATGCCTTGGTCTGAAATACTCAACCATCGCTCTGCACTTGAGCGGTTTCAAAAAAGCGTCGCCAATAATCGCCTCGCCAGCACCTACTTGTTTGTGGGTAAAAATGGCGTTGGCAAGCACTTGTTCGCGCTTAAACTAGCTCAGGCACTACTTTGCGAAGGCAACACTGAACCGTTAACGCCTTGTGGTACTTGTCCTTCGTGCGCCCAAGTCTCCGCCCAAACCCATCCCGACCTGATCTTGGTCTCGAAGCCTGCTGACAAGGCATTCATTCCGCTGGAGTTTTTTATCGGAAAGCCCGAACACCGTAGACAAACGGGCCTCTGCCATGAGATCGGATTGAAGCCGTTTCGTGGAGGCAGAAAGATTGCGATCATCGACGACGCGGACTTCTTGAACATCGAAGGCGCCAATTCTTTACTAAAGACGCTTGAGGAACCCCCGGCCAGTTCGTTGCTAATTCTAATTGGCTCCAGCGAACAGAAACAGATTTCGACCATCGTGTCGCGTAGTCAAACTGTGCGGTTCGGCCGACTGACCGATGAAGAGGTGGCTTCGATTCTAGGTTCGATGAAGGATTTGGAAACAACAACGCCCTTGGAAGATCTTGCAGCCGCCTCCGGTGGAAGCGTCTCTCGCGCGGTAGAGCTGGCTGACGACGAGACCTATCTGTTCCGTCAATCGTTTATGTCTGCGATGGCTTCGATCGATCCGGGCAAAGACGCGTTTGTCGGTGAGGTGTTGGCTTTCCTAGACGCGGCCGGCAAGGATTCGGCCAAGAAACGAGACCGGCTGGTGATGGTTGGGGATTTCGCAATCGAATTTCTGCGTGGTTTGATCTCGTTCGCACTAGGCACCAACAGCAACGAGATCGAGTCAATGGCAAACGGCCTCGACTCGGCCGTGAATTTGATGCAAACGCGCAAACGCATGTCTGGCCAACAGATCGCCGAGGCCGCCAGTTACTCGATCGAGCGCACGATACGATTGCAATCAGACGTTCGGACCAACGCCACGCCCGCCAACATCATTCCGCCTTGGTTCCGCGATGTCGCCCGCGCCTTGCACGGTGAAGCGTTGATCGTTGGGTAAAGCCGCATCTAGTGGCGTAAGTTTCCAGCTTACGAATTCAACACCATGCAATAGTGGCGAGCAGGATGCTTACCCTACTTTTCAGCGTGAGCGCTAGGTTTCGGTCTCAGGCGTCTCATCGCCAGAATCGTCAACCGGTTCCGGCTTCTGCACCTGCGGAATACCTTTATCGTCAGTCTTAAGCGGCGGCAGCTCGTAGGTACGACGCTCGTCAACCATGTAAATCTCGTCCATCTCCGTGTCGTCGACTTCTTTCCGCAACAGCAGATAAATGGCCGACACCATGCACCAAAACAGCCCATAGATAAACGCAGCGGCCGTCGTTCTGCCGAGCCACGTCCATATTCGGATCATCGTTTGACCACCAGCGAGTGATGCTGAGGGGTCCACAGCAATCAGTTCCCCGTCCTCGACTCCCATCGGCGGGGAGATGCTGCGAATGATATCCATTCGCTCGGTAACGCCGCCGACCAGACGTGTTCCAAAAGAAGTTGACCAGTACCCCAATCCAATCGCTCCGTCGGCGACGTTGGCTACGACGAACCAACAAAACCCGCCAAACACCATCGACACCAGCAGATAAAAGACAAAGTTTAGCGGACGCTGCATCACGTAAGCGTAAGACCTTGTCATAGCATCAAAACTGTTTTGCCCTTCGCAGGCCACGCTCGCAACCATCAACGGCCAACCGAACATCAGCCCTAGCAACAGCAGCGCCATCACTAGCCCCAGCGCTAGAACAACAAACCACAGCAGTCCAACGAGCAACACACCTAAATCCAACCCCATGATTAGGCCAAGGAAGAACGCCGGCACACACATCGCTCCAATCGCCAGCAACGGTGCTGAGACCGCTCCAGCGGCAACGAGCGTTTTGTCGAGCGCGAATTCGAAAGCATCGTCGAGCCCTACCGGTTCATTGCGAGTCAGTTTCAACAGGCACGTTCGGCAGATCGCAA
Organism: uncultured Pirellulaceae bacterium; assembly: GCA_938036435.1. Taxonomy (GTDB): domain Bacteria; phylum Planctomycetota; class Planctomycetia; order Pirellulales; family Pirellulaceae; genus Mariniblastus. The sequence goes on from CALHPU010000008.1 coordinate 34,015, forward strand.
CACCTGCAAACGACCAAACAAAGATCGTCCACACGCAACCTCCCAACAAGTAAAAGAATGCTCTCACAGACCAACGACTGCTTCCCAAATCGTTTCCATCAATTGCGGTACCATAAGTCGGCAGAGCAAACAGCTGCCGGAAGGGTTCGACAATTTGGGTAAACACCATGCGCGGTCCCGAAAGACGAGTCCCTAGCAAACTGATCGAGTTTTCTACTGGGTCCGTTGCGAGAAACACTCGCTTGTAGGGCTTTTGGTTGTCATCGATTAACCTCGCCAGAACGCTATCGGATCGAAGTTCATCGTCCAAGAACACGGTATCGCTGATCAACCAGCCGACAGGCATCAACACTAACGCCGCCAACGCCAGCACGAGCACCGTCATGCTCGCGGCCGAATTCAAGGAACGAAAAATAATGGTCCATGGACACAGATCGCGCCATGAGATATCGGAGACAACGACCGGTTGATCGGTTTTACTCATCGTTTTGTTTTGAGGGGATCAGGATGATGACTTGCAAGTTTGCTTGTGAGAGTCCCGATTATAGACGCCCCACTTGAACCCTTCCATCACCGCCAGCAATCAGCTCGCCGAATTCATCAAGAATATCCTGAGACGTTTGTCCCGGTCATCCCGAGAATTACACTCGCCGAAGCGCCTCAATCGGGTCCAGCGAAGCGGCGCGTTTGGCGGGGTAGATGCCAAAAACCAGCCCTGTGGCCATCGCGACCAGAACCGCGACCACCGGAGCCCAGAAAGTCACCGCTGTCTCGCGCCCTGAAAACCAACTGATCAAAGGCGGAGCACTGAGTCCGATCAACGCGCCCAACAACGCGCCGGTGCCAGAAAGGACCAGCGTCTCGACCATAAACTGCAACGTGATATCGGACTGTTTCGCACCAAGGGCTCTGCGGATGCCAATTTCGCCGGTGCGCTCGCTGACGGTGGCAAGCATGATATTCATGATCCCAATCCCACCGACCAAAAGTGAAATCGCAGCGATCCCGCCCAAAACAAAATTGAAAATACGTTGGTAGGCGCGCCGTTGCTCCAACAAATCCAACGGGATCGTGATAACGTAATCTTCATTCGCATGAGTACTCGCCAGTAAGCTCTTGATCGCCGCCGCCGTACTTTTGACTTCAGAGGGCTCGTAGACCTGCACCGTCATCTGGCTTAATTCCAATTTTTCCCGCTTAAAATTGCCGTCTTTGCGTTCGATCAGCGTTGCGCCAATGCGTTTTTGATCCGTCGTTAACGGAATGTAGATGTCTCTGTTGAAATTCTGAGCAGCCAGACTCGATCCAGCTCCAGCCGATGACATTTTTGGAGCTGCCACACCGACGACAACGAAACGGTACTTATTGGCAACTTGAACCGATTTACCGATGGCCGATTCGAAGCGAAAAAGCTTGGACGCAAGCTGGGCTCCTAAGACGCAAACGTTGGCTTGGCTGTTGACGTCACCGCCCTCAATAAACCGTCCCTCAGCCATTTCGAGAAGATTTGCATCAGCATAATCGGGTTCCAACCCCACCAGTCGCGCCTCGACCATCTGATCACGGTATCGCGTCTCGTAGCGAAACTCGCGAAAGGGCGCGATCTTCCTTACGGTGTCTAACGTTTCGTTGATCCGCTTCAGATCGGCAAACGTCAGACCGTACTCTAACGTTCGATCGTTAGTCTGTTCTTTGCGATCTTCATCGGTGGGTTTGATGCTACGCACGATGATGTTGTTGATGCCGAGCGATTCGATTTCGCGCTGAGCCTCCAGTCCAGCTCCCTCACCGATGGCCAACATAATGATGACCGACGCAACACCAATGACTAGACCAAGAATCGTCAAGAAAGAACGCAACTTGTGCAACAGCAGAGAACGCAGGGACATCCGAATCATCGCGTAAAGCTTCGTCGTTCGAGCGCCCAGTGAGTCAGAGACTGCCCCGCCATCGGTTGAATCTGGAATCGGCATTGCGTCTACTCCAGAGTTGGGCTGTCAGAATCAGAAGGGCTGGCCGCATCGGTAGAAGACTCTGTTACCTCAGACTCTGTTACTTCAGACTCTGTTACTTCAGCTGTATCGCTATCGGAATCTGCCGGCTGCGACTTTTCCGTTTCAGTCGCCTCTGCAGGATCATCAATATTGCTTTCCCCTTCATCGGCCTCCGCAGGGGCGTCGGAACCATTAGCCCCAGCGCTTTTATTAGAATCCGATCGCTCTTTCTCGTTTGCTTCATCCGCCTTTTTCTTTTCTTCTGCCTTCTTCTCAGCAGCATCGGCATCTTCGACGGCCGCCTGTTCCTCAGGGCTCAACGCCAATGAATCTCCCTCGCTAGAGCCGGCTTGAAGATCGTCGGGGTCAAAGAAGGCTAGGCCACGTTGATACGCATCGAGTGCAACGACTTGATCGGTTTCCACCCCCTCTTCAATTGCGACAAACGAAAGATTCGAATTGCCAACCTTCACCTCGCGTGACTCAAATTCACCTTTCGCGTTTTTAACAAAGACGAATTTCTTATTACCAAAACTAGTCACCGCCTGAATCGGCACCGCCAATATGTCCTCGTACTTCCCAACATAAATTTCTACTTCGGCCGTCATCCCGGGCTTAAGTTTTATTTTCCTAGGGAACTCATCGATCGTGACGATGACTTGGTAATTGTTTGACGCCTCACGACGAGTCGAGGCGGACAAAGGAGACACACTTTTCACCGTGCCATAGAGAGTTTTGTCGGAGAACGCATCGACCTTGACCAACGCCTTTTGTTTCACTTTAACTTTACTAACGAGCGTTTCGTGAACACCGACCTTAACTTGCATTCTGTTCATGTCGGGCAGCACGAATACCGGTTGGTTTCGATAAATTGTTCCGCCCTCGTGCGCTTTCTCGCCGTCCCATCGACTTCGTGCGTAGGCCAACGTGCCTTTCTGCGGGGCGGCCATCACATGTTTCTCAAGATTCTTTTTTTCCTCGTCCAAACGGCTTTGCTGAATTTTCAGACCTCGCTGTTCGTTCTTGAGTTTATCTTCCGCCTGTGCAAGTTTCGCGGCGGCAGTAGTTTTGGCCGCCTCCAACGCGAATTCCGCTTCGATTGCCAACCCTTTAAATTCGGCCAAACTTTTGACATGTTCAAACTTGACGAGCGAATTCAGTTTTTGCTTGGCACTTTTGAGTCTAAGTTCAGCGCTTTTGACCACTTGTTCCGCCTCACGCAATTGCTCGTATGAGCGTACTCTGCGTTTGACAAGCACCCGCATATTTTCACGGTCCCGACGGGCTTTGTCGACGGTCGTTTGAGCTTCCGATATCGTGCCTTCAATTTCGGAACGTGACACCAAATAGTCACCCTCCTGGTACTTTTTTAGGTCCAACCTCGCAAATTCCAACGTCTGTTGGGCCTTGCGAATGAGGCTCGCATTTTCGTCCTTCTGGACTTTCAGATCTTGTTCTGCCGATTCAACTTCGGTTTTCTCCTCATTGACGCGCGCGGTTCGTTCGGTAATTTGTTTGTCAATTTCAGAGGTGTCAAATTTCGCAACGATTTGACCTTTCTCAACAATCGAACCTTCTGGGGCAAGAAAGATCAACTTGTTGTCGTAGCTGTCGATCTCACAAGTTCCAGTAACTGTACTTTGACTCTCTAGCTCGCCCTGTTCGACCACTTTATCAATCAACGTGGTAAGACGTGCGACAGCAGTAGGCACATCGGAAATGTCTTCACCGGCAGAGCCCGTGTTAGCGTAGATCAGATAGATTCCCACGCCGAGAGCCAACAACACCAATGCCGGGATAACTCGAGCGTTTCGCTTGGTCGATTGAGGCGGGCTCGGGAGGGGTGGGCGGTTCTGCTTTGAAGTTGGGAGAGTCTCTTGGCTGTTCGACTGATGGATCTTCGGAGGAGGGTTGGTCAATGCGGTCGTCGACTTGGACGTCTGATTCGGTTTCGTATGGGAGTCGTTCTTCGACGAATTCTTCATTGTTGACGGGTATGGTTTTGAAGTCTTCTTGTTCATTGATCCAGTTCCCCTGCTCATCTAATTGTAGCAATTCTAAATCAACAAAAATCTCAATGCGAGAAGTTTCGTACTGAATCCAAGTGGAAATTAGTTGCGTTTTAGCATTTCGTAGACCCTGAAGAGCGTTTAGAAGGTCTTGTGTCAGACTCGAGTCACCTGTCGTCGCGGTACGCAGACTGAACTGCGCTTGTTCGACCTGCCGAGTCGCAGCGATCAAACTCTGTCGCGCGATCTGAAAGCTAAAGCGGTTCGTCCGAAGCTCACGCAGATCCAATCGCACTTGATTTACAATGCTGTCCTCGGTCGCCATGTACTGACGACGAGTGTTCTGGTAGTTAATCTCCGCAAGCCGCCAATTGTTTCGTTCGTTGAATCGATTCAGTGGTCCGTCGAACTCTACGCCTACATTGTACTGATTATTTTCACTATCGAAGCGAAATGCGTTGTCGCTATCGTCGTCGGACTGCAGATTTGCAGATGCCGTTACCGAAAGATCTGACTCCAGTTGGTCTGCCGCAATTTCGACCTGCCGGTAAGCATCAACGACAAACGCTTTGGCATTCTTTAGATCTAGGCGGTTGGCCAACGCTATTTCGACTGCTCGATCGGTTTCTAAATCCAATGGCTTTATATCAATTAAGAACAACCGGATCTGCGTCTGCGCGACAAATAGCGTGCTTGCACGATCTTTCAGCCCACCGGGTTGAGCGATCAGCAATTGGAGTTTCTTCCATGCCTCAATACGCTTTTGATCGACCGACATCTCTTGGTCGTCCTCAGTCTCCTCGATGTCGAGAGCGGAACTGTCCTGATCGCCATCACTGGTAAGTTCAAGTTCCTCCAGTGGTTGCTCGTATTGCTTTTCGGCGTCCTCGTATTGAGTGTCTAGATCGTCAAGTAATGCGTACAAACGTTTGATCAAGGATCGCTGTTGATCAAAGTCAATTTTTTCGGCTTCAGCATCATCAGATGGAGTCTTTCCTAATGAGGAATCCCACTGGGTTAACTCCTTCCGCACACTATCCATCGCGTCCTTGATTTCTTCAGAGTGCTGTTTGATACGGTTGTAGGTATTCTCGATAAAATCGTCGGGAGCCACATCTGGCGGGAGGTATTCTGAGAGTGACTGCTCCAAATCTTCGACGCTCTTTTGTAAAGCTTCCACCTCGGCGCTATTAAGCGTGAACGGGTCGAGGATCGATTCGTCCAACTTTATCTTTATACGAGCAGGCAAGCCCAGAAGGAATTTGAACTGATCTGAAGCTGTTTGTAGCGACTGCTCGGAATTGATCAGAGTGACACGGCCCTGCTGGTATTGTTGAAAAAATTGATCTACTTGAATCGGTGAAACCAAATCAAGCTCCAGCAAAGTATTGTGCTCCTCAAGATTCAACTCAAGGTTACGAAGGTTTTCGGCATCGATGCGAACCGACTGAGCTTGATTGAGTAGGTTGAGATAGGCACTGACGTTGGCCAAGTAAAACTGACGCCTAAAGCGCGCGAAATCCCTCGCGCCGTACAATAAATTTCGCTCTGCCTGAGTAAGCGATTCGGTGCGGATGTGACGAAAAGCACCTCGCAGTAACGGCTGTGTGGCGCTCAGGAGTATGTTTCCTGCTGAGAAGTTTGCCGGACCAGCACCACCGAGTTGCCAAGTAAATGAATTAACGAGACTGGCGGCGAACTGCCCGCCGGCGGCGAGGTTCCGCACGGCCCCAATTTGATTGACGGTGCTCAAATTTCGAATGGCATTAATGCCATCGGACTGCGCTGCGAAATTCGTTCCGCTACCACCAAACCAATTCAAATCAAACTCGAATTGGTTTCCGGACAAATTCAACGCTGTTGCGTAAAGTTGTTCGACCGCATTTTGGTAGTCGCGACTATTGAGCAACGCCATCTGCACGGTCGTGTGTCGGTCGAGCTCAAGTTCTCCGTCTTCGTTGAGAGAAAGTTGATGGTCCCACACTCCATTTTCCACCGAGGCCTGATAGCCACGTTGGTCCCAAAACTTAACTGCCTTGGGCGAATTATAGGGACGCCTCATATAAAGATTTGCAGCAGGATCATCTGGCGGCAACGGTCCACAGTCGGCCTCGTTGTGGTCGGCCAAACGCGAATGATGGGCTGGTTCGACAAGACGCTCTGGCGTAATCCAAAGAGGATCGGTTTGTCTCGACTTAATCAGTCGATAAGCATCGCGATCGGCCCAGATTCGGTAAGTGCCGCGGCTACATCCTGCGCATAGGAAAACTGCAACGCATAAGAAACTCAAGCGCACAGAAAAGGAAAAGCAATCAAACTTGAGATGCTCAATCAGCAAATTCGGGCCCAAGCTAGGGAAAAACGAGGGAAACACGGAAAGAACCTTCCCGCTATACTTCGTCCAGCCGATAGGCATATGTTTCCTAAAAAGCATAACTAGAAGGCCCTGCAAGAGTGGCACCGCCGTCAAAGTCAACCTGCTTTAGCCAATCTGCTGCGATTCAAACACGGCCTGATCCAGCTCACACCCGCAGGGTTAAAGTTTTGAAGTTGCACATCTGAAAGCAAATTTCACATTCTGTTTGACCAAACGCACGTTAATCTGAAATCGCGAAGCGTTTCAATACAAGCCCGACGCGCAAGCGAGGTCAATACAAGCCCGACGCGCAAGCGAGGTCAATACAAGCCCGACGCGCAAGCGAGGGATCCGTAAATCCACGGAAATATCCGCTCGCTCGCGCGTCGGGCTTGTATTGGTGCAACTTCAAAATGCGCAAGCAAGGAATCAGGAA
>CALHPU010000009.1 GCA_938036435.1 uncultured Pirellulaceae bacterium
TAGACTGTGCCGCAAAGAGCCTGCCCACGGTCCCACCACCAATATTCACTTCACTGCCAAACCTCGCTTCGAAGCTAACGCCAACGACACCATCAGTGCTGACGTTTAGCTGAGTCGTTTCTCCCGGCACACCGCCAATGCTTTCAGGAGGGAAAAGAGGACCTGTTCCTGCGATAATATGTTCGTCGCCGGGCAAATTGATGACGGTATCAAATTGATTTGAAGGCGACAGGCCAGGACCGTTGACCTGAGCCAATGCCGGAGAAATCAACAGGGCACTAATGGCCAAGCAAAAGAACAGAAACAGTCGTGTTTGTCCAAAAGTTTTTTTCATCAGTTGGTTCCAAAGATAAGGGTTCTGTTTGGAAATCGAAAAGTGCGTTCGAAGAATGAGTCCAATCGAATAGGCAGTGCGGCTTATGAACCTCCACGGCGCCATGCATCCAACATAGTCTAAATCAGGTCATGCGGCAGTTGCAAGTTTTTCAGGTGGAGATACAGGAGAATAGATTCCAGCACATCTGCGTGTTCGGCACCACCTGAGTGACCTTTTTACCGATAGCGTCACGGACTGATTTCCTTTTTTTCAAATTGCAAAAAAGAGACCGTTTGGCGTCAGAAAACCAAGAAATTGTCTGCAAAGCCATGAAAAAACGCGGCCTTCATCGCTGAAAGCCGCGCCTTTTCAATACTGTGAATCGCCAGTTGAAACCGGCTTATCAACCCACGAACTAGCCGCCGATTTTAGCGATCAGGTCTGCAGTACGCGAGCTATATCCCCACTCGTTGTCGTACCAGCTGATGATTTTAACCATGTCACCCATGACGCGTGTCTGAGGTGCGGCGAAAACTGAACTGTGCGGATCGTCGATGATATCAGTTGAAACTAGTGGATCTTCGCTGTAGCAAAGAACACCCTTCATCGGACCTTCAGCAGCAGCCTTTACGGCCGCGTTGACTTCTTCGACGGTCGCTGATTTCTCAAGCTTAACGGTCAAGTCAACAACAGATCCTGTAGGAACAGGAACTCGCATCGCCATGCCAGTCAACTTGCCTTTAAGGGCTGGGATCACCAAAGCAACCGCTTCAGCAGCACCGGTTGAAGTTGGGATGATGTTCAGAGCAGCAGCCCGTGAACGGTAGATGTCCTTGTGAGGAGCATCTAGAACGTTCTGGTCGTTGGTGTAACCGTGAACGGTTGTCATCAAACCAGATTCGATACCGAAAGTATCGTTGAGAACTTTCGCCACAGGAGCCAAGCAGTTAGTCGTGCAGCTGGCGTTTGAAACGCATTTCATGTCGGCGGTTAACTGATCGTCGTTAACGCCCAACACGCAAGTTAGATCTGGAGCGTCTTTGGCAGGAGCACTGATGACAACTTTTTTGGCACCGGCTTCTAGATGCGAGTCGTAGCCTGCTTTGCCGTCTTTGGCGCGGTTGGTGAAGACGCCTGTACTTTCAACCACGACGTCAACGTTCAGATCGCCCCAAGGCAATGCAGCCGGGTTACGCTCTTCGAAGACAGGAATCTTGACGCCATTGACGATCAAGTTCTTGTCATCTGATTCAACAGTGCCAGGAAAGCGACCGTGGATGCTGTCGAACTTCAGTAGTGTTTCAAGCGTCTTGTTGTTTGTGAGGTCATTGATACCCACGACTTCGAACTCACTCGAACGTGCCATCAGATTACGAAAGGTCAAACGTCCGATGCGTCCAAAACCGTTGATTGCAACACGAATTGCCACAATGCTTCTCCCATACAATAATTTAAAATTGATGATCAAATGAGGACCTGTTGCCGCTCATTTCAGAACGCAGACGATACCAGAAAAGGCCATTCTCACAAGTGGCTAAAGTGGTGTAAGGTGGGCCATGAGAAACCAAATTGAGGTTCTTCCCCGGAGAAAACAGACAAATTGGAAGACTTTAACTCACCATCTCGATCGTCGTGGCAAATCCCCGAAGGCGTCAGTCCCGGCACATGGGATTACGTGCGCACGCGCTCAATCGCCTCCGAATACGAAGAATTTCTCAAGCACGATCCATTAACCCGACTCGACTGGCAGATCGTCTGCCGTTGGCTGCCGGAAGTCAAATCTGATGCTGACCGACCGAGAGTCATCGAATTCGGTTGCGGCAACGGCAGGACGCTGATCCCATTGATCGGCCGAGGATACCAATGCGTGGGGGTGGACCTGTCGATGCCGATGCTGCTGGAGATGGAAAAAAAGTTTCGCCAAACTTCAGACTCTGTCGGTACGGAAGAAAGTCAGCTGTCGCGCGGCCGGCTAACCTCAATTCAAGCCAATCTGGTTCAATTAGAGTGCCTGCAGGAAAATTCCGTCGACCACGCTGTTTGTCTGTTCAGCACGCTGGGTATGATCCGCCAAGCGCGCTATCGACGGCAGTTTCTGCGTCACGCCCGCAGGATTGTCCGCTCCGATGGTAAGTTCATCCTTCACGCTCATAACGTCTGGAGCCAGTTGCGCGATCGCGGTGGGGCAGGGTGGTTCGCCAAACATTTGATGGAAGTGGCGAGAAAGAAGCATGAGTTTGGCGACCGCTTTTCGGACTACCGCGGGATACGAAACATGTTCATTCACAGCTTCCGTAAACATGAGTTAATTTGGCTCTTGGAGGCAAGCGGTTTTTCGGTGAAGAGGATCTACCCCGTGACGCGTGCTCTATTGGTTCAGTTCCAATCGTGCAACAATGATGGAGATTCGTCTAAGGTTGATGAAGTGCTTGAGCGTTCGCATAGCGCTGGCATGTTTCAAACGATTGGTTGGATTATCGTTTGCCAATGAGGGCCCTGCGATTGGCAAACTGTTAGATAAGCAGAAGTACTAAAACGAAGGAGGACATCGTGTCTCGCAAAGAACAAATTCAAGAGATGCTGGCCGAAGATCCGAAAGACACGTTCTTGCGGTACGCGTTGGCGATGGAATTTAAGAGCGAGGGATCCAGCGAGCAAAGCTTGGAGATCTTTTCGGAGCTGATGCAGGACGATCCGCCTTACGTCCCCGCCTTCTTTATGGCCGGGCAAGAATTGGCGAGCCTATCGCGCATTGACGAAGCGCAGAATACTCTCGAAGAAGGAATCGCTCATGCCAAAACACAAGGTGAACTGCACGCTGCGGGCGAGATGACCGAATTCCTAAACTCGCTGGCGTAGTTAAGCCGACTTCTAGCGACCGATACTCGAACGAGAAGTTGTTCTGCGGTCTCAGCGGCTCTGCGCGCGGCTAAATTTTTTCCGCGCGCAGAGACGCGGAGCCGCAGAGTCTTCTTTTGAAGCACCAATTGTATGTCGCAAACGCCTGGCTTATCCAAGCAAGACAGCGTCGTGGTCTTTCTTGCATCCGTCGATGATCGCCTGACATACCGCATCAGCCTGCTCGCCGGTCAGCGTTGAATCTGCCGAACGCAACGTAACGGTCATTAGCAATCGTTTCTTGGTCTTGCCGTCCTTCTTTTCGTCACGAAACGTTTCGCGATACTCAACGTGCTCCAGCAAATCGCCACCGTTGTTCCGCACCGTCGCCTCAACGGCGTCCCACTTCACTGCATTCTCAAGCACGAAGTTAAAATCGCGCGAGATCGGTGGGAACGAACTCTGGTTGGCGTGCAACACGATCGGTACCATCGCGTTCTCTAGCACGCCCAAATCCAATTCCGCGAATACCGCGTCGGATCGGAGGCGAAACAACTTCTTTGCAGATTTCGATGCCTTGCCGATGAAGCCAAGTGGTTTGCCGCCGAGCGAAAGTTGCCCAGACTGATCTGGATCCAGTAAATCAAAGTCAGCGCTTGAAAGTTCAAGCTTGGCATCCGAGGCCATCGAATCCACGATCGCCTCGACGATG
>CALHPU010000010.1 GCA_938036435.1 uncultured Pirellulaceae bacterium
CAACTTCAAAACTCGCGCATCGGGTGGGGATTGGGAATCGGGAATTTGCGATACGTTTCCAACTGGAGTTCTGTTTTGTTCAATCTAATCAATATCACCTTTCTGGTTTTGGTTTCGCTAGGCACCTCGGTCGCTTGGGGGCAAACCGGTTCGGTCAGTTTCACCAAAGAAGTGGCTCCAATCATTGCCTCCAAATGTGGTAAGTGCCATGTTTCTAATAACAAGGGCGACTTCGGAATTGAGTCTTACCACGCACTGATAAAGAGTGACTCTATCAACCCGCAAGATCCAGACGCGAGCCATTTTGTTGCTGTGATCGAATCTGGTGAGATGCCCAAGGGCGGATTAAAAGTCAGTGACAGCGAACTCAATACGATAAAGACATGGATTGCTGAGGGAGCGAAATTTGACGGCGACGACGAAAAGAAACCACTTATCAAATCGAGTTCTACAACCGCCGGTCCTGACAAGGGAGCAAGTCAGCGTGGGAGAAACAGTTCCGGGGGCAATCGCCTCCGTGTAGTAGGAAAGAACCCACAGGCCGTCGGCGAGGCGGGCGTCAATTGGTATGTAACTTGGGAAACGGGTTTGGCCGAAGCCAAGCGATCCAATCGCCCAATTTTCTTTATGTCTGCCGCGACGCAGTGCTCGGGTATCTCGGGCGTTTTCTGACCGGGCTACTCCAACACGCAGAACAGTTTGTTCTCGACGAAAGAGTTTATTGAAGCATCGCGCGATTTTGTCTGTATCCGAATTGAGACTTATGAAAATGAGCGGTCCGAAGAGATCGTCCGGTCGTTGTTGAACGGTCGGTTCGCCAATACGGCCTTCGGCATGTTTGACCCGTACGGGAAGCACCGACTTTCCGGAACAGGGCGCTCTCCCAGTCAAGTACTGGGGCGCAGTGGCGAAGACGAAAATGAGAAAGTCATTGAAGCGATGAAAGAAATTGCGTCAAGGTATCGAAGACGGGGCCGGTCCTCCGGTGCAGTTCTTCAAGATTTCCTGTCCTTCGAACAAGCGTTAAACGTCGCATCGGCCGATCAACGCCTGCTGGTTTTTGTTGATGCGGATGATGCTGAAATTGATAAATTGTCGCCGACACTCAAAGAGGTCTTTGGCGATGAGGAAATCATTGGCCGCTTCCACCTTGATTTTGCCGGAGAAGAAGATTCAAAGTGGCAAAAGTCCATCGAAGGTGCCAAATCGAAACCGGCGATCAATATCATCCGCTCAGGCAAGTATGGCTTGGACGGATCAATCGAAAAACGACTGCCGTTGACGGCTGATTTGGAAGAAATCAAAACCGCTTTATTGATTGAAAACAGACGTTTTAATTCGACCGAAGAGCGCAAAGAATATTCTGACCATGTGATGGCCGGCAAGCGTGCAGGAATCAAATACGAAAGCGCGATTCCTTATGGAGAAGACAGAGACGGCGATGGAGAGGCAGATCAGCGCCCTCAACGGCGCGGTAAAAACATGCGACGTGAAGGACGACCAAAGCGCGGGCGTTAGTCCAATTACACGTACTGGTGACTGAAAGCGTTACGGTGCAAGCCGTCCGGTGTGAATAACGATTAGGCCTTGATGCATATCAGCACACATGGCCCTCGGTTGTTCCGCAAGCGGCCATGTGAAACCCAAGGGCTCGCGTCGCGTCCGCGATGTATCAGTCTTCTCTTCAGGCGGCTTGAAGCGAGCGGTTCTTCTGCGCCCACGCAATCCAGTCCGAGATTTCGGCGAGGTCTGGCTTCTTGCCCGAACGAATGATCTTCAACCCCTCTTTAGTTTCCGAGAACGGCCCAACAGAATCAAACAACGCTTGCGGTCGCATTGCGGCAATCTCTTCAGGTTCGAGCATGTTGCAGGCCACCAAAATTTGAGCGTCGTGGCCTCGCAAGTTGGGGATTCGACAAACCAAACGCGCTTGTTGCTGCCAGCTGCGAATGACGTCTTCGGTAATCCGTTTGTAGTTTAACTTGGCCGCCATCGAAGCTGCAGTCTGGTTCAAAAACTGCTCGATCGTCTTGACACCGATCTTCTCAAACCGCTCTGCCGTTTTAGGCCCGATTGAAGGTGCGGCTTCGATGTGATCGTCTAAATCCAGATAAAATTTGTCCTTCTTCTTCGACTTAGTGGTGGCGCGTTTGGTCGCTGGCGAGGCGTCTGCTTCGGTACGAGTTTCGGCCGGGGCCAACGCTGGAATCGATCTGCGTACACGCTCCGAAGTTGGAGTCTGGATGCGAGGGGAGCGTGCTTGTCGGGGCTCACGCTCTTCTCGCCGATCGCGCCCATTGCGTCGCGCAGAAGAATAGCCTTGGGATCCTTCGCGTTGCGATCGCTCGCGATCACCGCTGTAATTGTGATAGTCGGACTGCCGTTGCAGTTCTCCGTTGCTGTTGGACATATCGAAGGCCGCCGAGCGCCGTTGGCGGTTTTCATTGCTATAGCTGGATCGACGTGACCGATCCGAGTCATTGCGGCGAGCTGGGTCAAAATCGCTCGTTCGGTTGTCACGATCAGTTTCCGGAGAGAATTTTCTGATCTGTGGGCCGCCGTTAGGTGAGTCTCCAAATCGTGGCTGACGTTGCGAGCTTCGGTTGCCGATGACGCTTGGCGAAAAACTACTTCGGCCGGATTTTCTACGGTTCTGCCAACGGTGACGAGTGCGGCTCAACCCTCGATGCCAATCTGAAATACGTGATCGCGAAATACGTTCGATATTCGTTTGACCATTTTCGTGGGCATTTAGATACCGCTCGATTCGCTCGTACAGCACTTGTGCGTCAGAGGTCTCCAATTGTTGAGGCTCTGTAATTCCACACGCGACCAACACATGAGCATCCGTCGGGCGCAGCGCTGGCACGCAAGTCAGCAGCCAGATCTCCGATTGAAGATTTCCGACGGCGGCTTCGTTTAAACCAACATCGACCCATTGCCGAGGGATTTCTGATAGATCGAAGGCGAGGAATTGAGCGACCGATACCACGCCGGAGGTTTCCAATGCCCTAAGTTGAGTCGAATCAAAAACGGGAATATCCCAAAGACGCGCGTTCTCGTCGTAGCTAACGGCATACTCTAGCCGATCACCGATCTGGTCAGCTCCAATACTGGTGACCGCCGGATTGGCAATCCTGCTGGTGCTCACTGGCCAATTGGCGTCTGATTGGGTGACTGGCGGCAGTGATGCGACCGGAAGCGGCGGTGCAGCAATCGGGCGACGTACCGGCGGAACTGACTGCCTGACCACTGGCGGCAGTGGCGCTACCGGAATGGCAGCGCGTGGAGCAACCGAGCGATTCTCAATGTCAAACCACTTCGCGTTGGATATCCGGTCAATCAAAAAACGATGTTGCGTCAACAGCAACACTTGGTGCTGGCCGACGTTTGCAAAATCGGAAAGCACATCCAAGGTATTGCCGATCCGCTCATTCTCGATCGCATTGAAGGGCTCATCTAGTATCAGCGGTGCACTTACACCGGCATTGGCAAGTTGCTGCTTCACGGCCAAAACGAGGCTGATCCGAGTCAAATTTTTCAACGACGGATTAAGCGCTGATGAATTAAACACTTTTCCGTAACGATCGCGCACTTGCAAATCGACCGTTGGAGAGGTGGAAGCAACAGCATCCAACCACACACCCGCCAGCTCACCATCGGTAAGACGATTGAGTAATTTCGCAGCGCTGATCAAAATTGGACTTGGCTCAATCGGTTCAACAACTGGAATCCGTTGAATTTCTTGTTCCAGTGAATGGATTTGCGTTTGCGTTCGTTGCAGCTCTAGTTCTACCGCCGAAAGTTTTGACTTTAGATGAGCTGTTTCTACTGAATCAATGATTCCTTGCCGCTGTTTTCGCAACGCTTGTTCTTCGTTCTGCATGCGGGACATTTCTGCCGCTTGGCTTGCAGACTGCTGAAGAACTTCAGAGCGTTGAGCTTGTAAGATGCTGATTCGATTTTTCTCGGCAGTCACATCTTGTGCAATCGTCTGGCTGACCGTCGGCGGAATAATCTGGCCGGCGAATTGCTGGCGAGCCCGCAAGTGACCTTCGTGATGGGCGCAATTACAAAAATCTGTTTCGCCGCGCGCGATGACATCGGCTCCGGCAGGGTCGAGTTTCCGAATTTCGTTCAGCACAGTCGCTCGTCGATCGGCTAGACGTTGCGTGTTTTCCCCCATCTCCTCGTAACAACGGCGAAGCTGTTTGAGTTCAGTGGCGGCCGATTTGTGACGGATGTGTTTGTACTGCTGTGAAAGCTCATTGCAAAGGCGATACAGATCATCGCGCATCGCATTGCAGACATCTCCCACGAACGTAGCGGCCTGCTGGGAATCCACTGGCCCATGAGATTCTAGCCACTGGACGGTGTGCGATTGAGCATGATCGACTTTGCCCTCTAGCTCCAATAGGATCTCACGCGCCTTGTGGTATGGGTGCGACTCCGAATCTAGTGTCATCTGGTTCCACAACAGCATTTCGTCCTTGAGCCTAATGCGTTGTTGCTGGACATCATTCTGCACACTTACCCAGCGACGAAGCTGCGTATCGACCTCATCCAACTGCGTATACAACCCCGACAGCAAGTCTTGTTGTGAGACTGGTTGTTGGACATAGGTAGGCGTGGCATTGTCGATCCGCAACTGTAAGTCTCGAATCTCGGCGTCGATTGCGCCAGTGGAATGGGGTGCGTGCGACAGTTGTGTAATCGCAGCTTGAATACGACGAATCTCAGCATCGACGTAGTTAAGCTGCCCTGCAAACTGAGACTCGATGCGCGAAATCTCGTCGCCATATTGATGACGCTGATTTTGCAGAAGCGTCAACTGTTGGCGAGCCGTGTCGAGTTCGTGATTCAGGCGGTTTGCCGCTTCACGGTTGCGGTGCGACGTCGATTGGTCCCCGGTGGCTTCTACGCCGATCGGAACATTCATGCGGCGGTTAAGGAAGCTGGCAAAATTTTTCTCATCGAGATGATCATCGCTGAACGAGACATCGAAAACGGCCTGATACAATTCTGCATCAAGTGTTCCTGCAAGCGAGTTTAGACTAGTAAGTTGACTCGCAACGCCCATCGCACCGGAGGCCAGCGATTGAATTTCGAGACGATGACTGTTGGCACGAGCCAGCCGATACTGACCGGACGAATGCGTGACATCAATCGAGCCGGGGACTGGTTCGTTTTGGTTCAGCCAATTCCCCGCGTCGCCAAAAAGGACGCTCTTAATGAAGTCCGAAATGCGAGTCTTCCCGGATCCTTTTTCTCCATAGACCACGTTTAGGGTCGGGCTGATTTGTCCAAGCGAAATGTGTTGTAATTGTCGGTAGCCATCGATGGCGAGATTGGTTAGCTTCATTGCTTAACTCCGGTTTACTAGCATCCAATTGAACAAAATTTAATCCAAGTTGCGTCATCTACCTAGATCACTTTGCTCGCTTGGACACGTCATCTTTCGGCTGCTAGCATTTGTTCAAATGCCGCTGGTAGAGTCGGCTTCGGCGGGCGAAAGGGGCATCCCCGCGAACATGTGATCTAGTGGTTTGTCAGGGATGGAAGTTAGAGTGTGTCATGGTAGCCGGAGTCGCCAGACTTCGGTTTTATACTGCTGAACTGAATTCTGGCGAATCCAGCTACCCTAAAATTAAATGTTGACAGACCACTAGTACTGCGCTGCAGCTTGATTTTCCGATGGAAATATTCTCGTGGGTCACTAGAGAACCGTGCGGATTCCCCACCAATCGGTTCGGACGACATTAGCGCTAACCGTGTAGACCTGTGCCGTCATTCACAACGTCTCGACAGCCACGGACTTCCCTTTTGGCCATAGTCATCTCCAATCGCTGTCCTGCCCGCCATCTCTCATCTTGCCTTTGGTTCCATTTACCAGAATGCCCTTGGCGGGACTTTTGCGTAATTTAAGGGCGATATGAGCACCGAATAAGCTGGTAAACAAGAAAAACTCGGCAAATCAACACTGCACTAATTAGAGCTTAAGGGTACAATACGTGCCCTCGAAATATTTAGTGAAGACCTTACTTCATTTGAAAGCAGCTGATGTTCAAAAGCAGCCATGGAACCCGACGCTCACCCCAAAGAGCTTCGGCCCTCAGAAATCAAAAGTCAACCATTGGCTACGAGCGTCTCGAACCGAAAAATTTGCTTGCGGCAATCATCTCTGAGTTCGTTGCATCGAACAACAGTTCGCTGACCGACGACAACGGGAATTCAACGGACTGGATCGAGATCCACAACACTGGCTCCCAAACAATCAACCTGTCGGGCTATCGGCTAACCGATAACCCCTCGGATTCTTCCAAATTCGTTTTTCAAGGTGGCCAACTCTTCCCGGGTCAGTATCTGGTTGTGTTTGCTGGCGAAGACGAGAATCCAACTTTCGGATCAGATCTCTACACCGGATTTTCTCTTAGCGCAGGCGGAGAGTATTTAGCACTGATCGACAACAGCGGTAACATTCTCTCCGAATTCAATTCGTCAGGATCAGACTATCCACAGCAGTTCACTGACGTTTCGTATGGCGTGGTGATGGCGGGGAATTTTGACCAAGTTTCCTACTTCGCAACGCCGACGCCAGGCCGCCTGAACTCGGGTGCCGTGACGGGCGTATTGGACCGCGTGAACGCAAATGTAGCGGCCGGTTTTTACGATTCAACATTCCAAGTTACGCTTTCTACTTCTTCGCCAACGGCACAAATTCGATACACCACTGATGGAAGCACTCCTACAGCAACGCACGGATCGCTGTACACTTCTCCGATCAGCATTTCTAGCACGACAAATTTGAGAGCGGTTGCAACGCAATTTAGCTACCTGTCGGTTCCCGCTCGAACGTGGTCCTACCTGTTTCTCGATGACATCCTGCAGCAGTCGCATAACGGAGAGGTTCCTGCCGGCTGGCCGACGCAGCAAAATGCATCGGGGTATCAGATCGACTACGGAATTGATCCGGATGTGCTCAACATTGAGGGTACGCAAGCCGTGCGCAACGCACTGCTGGCGATTCCGACTTGGTCGATCACAACCGATTTGGACAACCTGTTTGATCCGCAAACAGGCATCTACTACAACGCTCAGCAACGAGGCAGCGATTGGGAGCGTCCCGCCTCTGTCGAAAAGATTGACTCTGGCGATGGCACCGGCGGTTTCCAAGTCAACGCTGGCCTGAGAATCAAAGGGGCTTATAGCCGCCGACCAGAGAATCCCAAGCACTCGTTCAAACTCTACTTTCGCAATGAATACGGTGATTCGGATCTGAACTATCCTGTCCATGGCGACGAAGGAGTCGATTACTTCAAAAAACTTGACCTCAGGACGGCTCAAAATTGGTCTTGGAGCTTTAATGGGACCAATGATGCCTCGTTCATCGTTGACGAACTCAACCGCGTCAGTCAACAAAGGCTGGGCCAACCCTCCACCCTTAGCACTTGGTTCCATCTTTATCTTAACGGACAGTACTGGGGACTGTACCAAACGCAAGAGCGTCACGACAGTAATTTTGCAGCGTCGTATTTCGGCGGCGAACCTGATGACTACGACGTGATCAAAGCCGAAAACGGGACCGCCCAAGCGACCGATGGAAACTTGGCAGCCTATCATCGCCTTCACGCTCAGGCCTTCGCAACGCTAGGCGACGGCGTTACTCCTGCGTTTGCGGACCAAGCAAATTATCTGAGGGCCCAAGGTTTGAACGCAGACGGCACGAGGAATCCGAACTACGAAGTGTTGTTGGATGTCGATAATTTGATCGTCTATATGATGCTGACGCTCAACGGCGGCAACCGTGACGGGCCAATCAGCATGTATTCGAATCCCTCAAACAGTGGGCTGAATAACTTCTTCCTTCTACGAAACCGAAACGCTGACGAAGGCTTTAAATTCTTCAGCCATGACGCCGAACACACCTATAGGAGTGGCGGTGAGGGTGAAGATCGCACCGGGCCATTTGTTCACTCCAATTTAGAGCGGGCTAACTTCTTCAACCCCCAAACGTTGCATCAGCGATTGATGTCCAATAGCGAGTACAGAACCGCGTTTGGTGATGCTGTGCAAGAGCATTACTTCAACGGTGGCATCTTCACTCCTGAAGGGCAGGCCGCTCTGATTGACGAATTGGCCGTTGAACTTGACGTTGCGATCTATGCCGAATCAGCTCGGTGGGGTGATGCCAAACGTTCTTCACCACAATTGCGGCAAACTTGGCTCAACCGACTCAATGGCCTCAAGGCCTACGCGACGGCGAGGCATAACGTGGTTCTGGACCAATACCAAAACACGACTCAGTTGCTCAAGGACAACAACGGCAATTACACGATATCCGTTGACTCGCCGTTATTCCCATCGGTCGCCGCTCCCAGTTTTTTGCTTGACGGAAGCTATCAAAACGGCGGCGACGCAAATGACGGCAGCCAATTGACATTCGCCAATGAAGGAGGATTGATCTACTACACAACCGACGGCAGCGACCCACGCCTAGCCGGCGGAGGCATCAATCCAGACGCGATCGCGTTCAACCCTGGCACAACCGAATCGACTTTATTCACAACCGGATCTATTTGGAAATACCACGACCAAGGCAGCAACCTAGGAACCGCTTGGCGATCTAGCAGCTACAACGATTCGGCGTGGGCGTCCGGACCGTCACAGTTGGGCTACGGTGATGGTGACGAAGCAACGGTCGTGTCGTTCGGGTCTAACTCGTCCGCCAAACATCCAACGACCTACTTCAGAAAAACCTTCAACGTGACCGCTGACAACTACACTGGAGCGACTCTACAGGTCAAACGGGATGACGGTATCGTTGTGTATCTCAATGGCGTAGAGATTGGCCGCAGCAACATTAATGGCACGCCAAGCTTCAATTCGTTTGCGTCCACTTATGCTACCGATGATGGCAATGGCTGGCACGACATCGTCTTCGATCCGGGCTTATTGAACGCCGGCAACAACACGCTGGCAATCGAAGTCCATCAGAGCTCAGGAAGCAGCAGCGATCTCTCGTTTGACGCGCGGTTGATTCTTGCAGCACAGTCTTCGTCTTCATTGCCAGTGACTCTCAACGAAACGACCGAAATCAAATCACGCTCGATCGACAGCGGAACTTGGTCTGCTCTTCAAGCCGCCACCTTCGTCGTCGAGGCGATCCCAGCTTCGCCTGAAAACCTGAAAGTCACTGAAATCAACTACAACCCGGCAGCGGGTGCAGAATTTATCGAACTATGGAACTCAACGACCGGACCAAACACTTCGACGATTGATCTGGCAGGAGTGCAGTTGACCGACGGCCCCAGTTCGCCGTTTGTCATTGCTGAGGGGACAATACTGCGGTCAGGAGAGTACGGCGTTTTAGTTTCGGACGAACTTGCCTTCCGGGCGGCGTATCCAAATGTTGATCCGGCCATCATTCTTGGCGAGTTTGCTGGCGGGCTTTCTAATAGTAGTGAGCGTGTCAAAGTGGTTTCCGCCAACGGCGAAGAAATTGTCGATGTGGAGTACAACGACGGTGACCCGTTCCCTGTTGCGGCCGACGGTGCAGGTGCATCGCTTGTTTTAAAAGACCCGTCCAACACGCCAGCTGATTTGACAGGCAAGTATTACTCATGGCGGGCCAGCACAATCTTTGGTGGTACGCCTGGCACAAGTGATTCGGCTTCATCAGGTGTCGTCATTAACGAAGTCTTGGCTAACTCCGATGGTCCAGTTTCAGATTCGATTGAATTGCACAATCCAACCACCAGCCCGATCAACATCGGAGGTTGGTTCTTGAGTGACGCAGGCGGCAACTTACTGAAATTCCAGATCCCCGCCGGTACTGTTTTGGGGGCGGGCCAATACGTGGCCTTTGACGAAAGTGATTTTAATCCAACCCCCGCAACGCCGGCGGCCAATCACTTCGCGTTGGGTGCCTCCGCCGGTGATGAAGTTTTTCTGGTCATTCCAGATGACAATGGAGGTGTGGCCGAATTCGTTGATAGCGTTGAGTTTGGTGCCTCATTCAACGATCAGTCTTTCGGCAGGATCCCAAACACCACGCGTCTGGCACCGCTGGCAGAGACCTCATTTGGCCAGCCCAACGGAAGCTTTCATGTCGGTCCCGTCCTAATTTCCGAAGTCAATTACCATCCGGTCGATCCGACGTTTGCTGCCCTTGTGATTGCTCCGAACATCACGGCGTCTGATTTAGAGTTTATCGAGATCCACAATCCGGGCACCGCTGCAGTATCGCTTACTAACTGGCGTTTGCGAGGAGAGGTTGACTTAGATTTCCTACCCGGAAGTAGTATTGCCGCCGGGCAGACAATTGTGCTTGTTTCGTTTTCGCCAACCGATTCGGCCATAGCGTCAGGCTTTCGGAATCATTATGGAATCGGAAACGACGTAACATTGCTGGGGCCTTATTCCGGAAAATTAAGCAACAGCTTTGGCCGCGTCGAACTTCAACAACCCGATGCACCGCCGGCGGATAACCCAACACTGATTCCTCACATCACCTCCGATGAGGTTCTGTATGATGACTTGGGGCCTTGGGATGTCTCGGCCGACGGGCTAGGAAATTCACTGGGGCGGATCGATGTCGAAGACTCTGGCAATTTACCCGTCAGTTGGGAAGGCATCGCGCCGAATCCGGGAGCCTTCAGCGTGCCTACTCAACCGCCGTTTCTGTTGGGCGATACCAACCAAGACGGCATAGTCGATTTCTCAGACATCCCTTCCTTCATTTCCATTCTTCAAAATGGTGATTTTCTCGAAGAAGCAGACATCAATGGAGACGGAGTGGTCGACTTCGCGGACATCAGCTTCTTCATTGATTTGCTGATCGCCCAGTAGTGGTGCAGAGCCTCACCAAAAGTGCAGAGTCTCACCAAAGCGACCAAGTCAACGATCTTTTGAACGGACGACTTTGTCGCGCGTGAGAGATGCAACTTGCTTTAATGGTTCCTAATGGCTAGTGTTGTATGTCGGGGATACGAACTCTTTTCTTGAGACGACAGAACACCGGATATGGATCCTGAAGAGGACTATTTTTACGCTGGAGAATTCGGAGACGATCCGGGAAGGCTGCGGCGTGGACTGCTCAAGTCACTGTTGGCGGTTCTGTTGGTCACAGCAATCCTTATTTCGTGCGCATACTATCTTTCCCAACGAGAGCCAGAGTTTTACCAGATCGCACTCCGTCAAAGCCCAGAAGTCGCCAAGCAGAAGGGGGCAGAACTGGAATCTGCAATGTGGGCGATCTACAACGCCGTTCTCGAACAAGACCAATGGGGCGGGGAGGTAACTCAAGAACAAATCAATGGTTGGTTGGCGACCGAACTACCCGAAAAGTTTCCAGAGCTGTTACCGGAAGACGTCATTGCCAAACCCAGAGTTTCCATTGGCCGCGGAGAAATCAGCATTGCTGGCCGCGCTAAATATTATGGCATCAGTGGAATCGTCGTCGGCAAGCTGGATTTGTTCAAGACAGATCAAAAGAACACGTTCGCGCTCAGATTTCGCAGCATTTACGCGGGAATCATCCCGATACCGATTAAGTCATTCGCAGACCAAATCACAAAGGGCCTCAACCAAAAAGGTTACCAAACAAGGTGGACAGAGCTGGAGGGCGACCCGTTGTTGACGGTGGTTACGCCGGAAGAAGACTTGTTGATACACGGTCTCTACAGGGTGAACATCGAGACAATCGACATTGAAAAACGGAGAATCATATTTTCGGGGACAACCGTTAACCAAGTCGAAGAAGAAGCTCTACAGTAAACGGGAATCGCCTTGATGGTCTCAAAACCAATTGAGATCTTTGACGACAGGCGTTAAACATCGAATACCCCTTTTCCAAACGGGTCGTCTGAGTCAGTAACATCGCGCAGCTGCGACTTTGCGACTGACCCAACATTTGCACTGGACACGGGTGAATCTCCCAACCGACCTTCATTGATGCCTTTGACCAATGCTTGCGGTGACATGGCCAACGGCGTATCTGAAGCACCACTCGCGTCCGTGGGAGCGTCTAAGCTGTCTCCGCTAGTCTCGGTCTCGTTGGAGTTTTTGCTGGCCTTTGCATTAGCCTTCTCCTGACTACCGCTTTCTGACGCGGGGACATTCCGACGGACCGAAGTGGAGGAGACTGGAGTTTTGCGAGCGCTGTGGGGCTTGGGAACATGACGCCCCTCGTCATAACCTTCATCGTATCTCGACCGGTAACCGGGTTCCCGAGCAAGCTGTTGTTCGTTGTGTAATTCGTCCACTATCCGGCGCTGAATCATTTCCCGGCACTCGGCGTTAATTGGATGAGCAATATCTGCGTAAAGCTTGGCCCGACCGCTGCTGTCGTGCAGCAATTTTTCCTGCTGTACTTTCGACCCGCATTGGTTGCAGTAATTAGCTTTCAGATGATTTTTTGAGCGGCATTTGCGGCAGTTGCTCGTCAGTTTGCGACTGGGCATGGCGACAAACGGGCCATTGTTTCCCTCGATAATTTTCAAATCTCGAATTACAAATGAGCCATCGAAAGTGATGCTGCAAAAGCCGCGCAGACGATCTTCGGGGTTTTCCATCAATTTGATTCGAACTTCAGTAATCTCCATCCTAACTCTCCCTGCTTGCCTATCGATATCATGCGGCTATGACATCGTTTTGGCCAAGACTCTGAACATTAAAAACATCCCAATCCGGGTTCTGTTTTCCCAATTGCTCAGCAGCAATCCCAGCTGCATCAACATCAGAAAAGATTCCAAAATAACTCGTTCCACTTCCACTCATCTGGTGCCCAAGGCAACCAGTCTGGTCGAACGCTTTTGCCAGCGCCAACACTTCCTGTTCCAGAGATTCCGCAACAGGCTGTAACCGGTTGTGCATGCAACCAGCAATTCTCTCTGGACTGCCGCAAGTCACGGCGTCCAAAAATTCATCGACGTCAACAGGCGACTCCGGCACGACACATTCCCGAAAGACGCGCTGAGTCGAAAGTCCGCTGACGGGCTTAACAATGACCAACGCGATTCCATCGAGGGCCTCGACCGGCCGGACTTGTTCACCTCGTCCTGTACACAGTGCTGTTCCCCCATAAAGAAAGAACGGCACGTCACTTCCAATCTGAGCAGCGACTTCACTGCGATCGGTTGCCGACAGATCCAATCCCCACGCCAAATCAGCAGCCACGATCGCGGCAGCAGCATCACTGGACGCTCCGCCAAGTCCGGCGGCTGCCGGAATTCGTTTATTCAGAACAACATCCATTCCAAGTTGAGCGTTACCGTACGTTCGTCGCAACTTAAGAAGCGTCTTCACGATCAGGTTATTTTGATCAACAGGAATCTCTGTCGCAGAAATTTTCGAATCAAGACTTGAGAGTCTCAACTGTATCTTGCCAGATTCGTTTGGGCTGAACTCAATTTGGTCAAACAACGACACCGAAGTCATTACCGTTGCAAGTTCGTGAAATCCATCGGCACGCCGACCAAGAATCTCCAAAAACAGATTGACCTTGGCCGGAGCAGATACCTGCACCGTTGAGCAAGAGTCAGTTTTTGAAAGGGTGCGTACCAACATCTAATTTCAACAAAGTTTGCTGTGTCTAACCTGAGTATATTCCTCAACAAAGTCCCCGGCAGTTACGCCCTCAAGAAAAGTACTTGGAATTGACGAACGGTTAATTTATCAGCATGATGGCCAATTAAAAATGAATTCCAAATAGGTTTTGCATTTCGTCGCCTCTTCAAAATCACCCACACTGATTAACCGTCAACGCTTCCCCGTTTGTAATCGCGTTACCGGTTCTGACGCTTTGATCGCTACCACTATATCTATTTTGAAGTTTCAGTTTACGAGCTAACATCCACCTTGTTGTAACTTCACTTTCCCAACTATTGTAAGAAGTCTCACAAATCGTCCTTAAGCTTACGAAAGCCAACTGTGGAACAATCGCCCGAATCTGTCCCCTCTTCATCGGATCAGAATCACGCTCAAAAGCCAACACCATGGTGGGCAATTCATCGACGCATGTATGACTGGGTGTTAAAACTGGCCCATTCAAAAAACGCCACGCTATCACTTTTCGGCATCAGCTTTGCAGAATCGAGCTTTTTTCCTATCCCCCCAGATGTGATGCTTGCACCGCTGTGTTTGGGTAACCGCAACCGCTGGGCATGGTTTGCCGCAGTTACCACCATTGGCAGTGTTTTAGGCGCACTTTTGGGGTACGCGATCGGCTACAAGTTTCTGGACATCGCGTTAATGATACCGAGCATCAATCAAGAAAAGATCGATGCTTTAGCCAACGAATTCAAAGAACGGGGGCAGCTGTGGGTCTTCATTGCCGCCCTAACTCCGATTCCGTTTAAGCTGCTGACCATCACTGCTGGCACGGCGAAAATGAATTTAGGCATTTTCCTTATGGCTTGCATAATCGGACGTTCGATACGCTTCTTTGCCGTGGCGGCCATCATTTGGGCGATCGGCCCCAAAGCCATGCCGTTGATCGATAAGTACTTCAACTGGCTGTGCTTGGCGTTCGTGGTA
The DNA here is from genome assembly GCA_938036435.1 of uncultured Pirellulaceae bacterium. Classification (GTDB taxonomy): domain Bacteria; phylum Planctomycetota; class Planctomycetia; order Pirellulales; family Pirellulaceae; genus Mariniblastus. The sequence goes on from CALHPU010000010.1 coordinate 14,536, forward strand.
TTGCTATTAGGCGGTTTCTACGTGATGAAAATGATGCACTGACCGTCTGCTGCGGCCTGCAAGCAATGAATGAGCGTTGCGATTTAGGTAGCACGACGCTCCGGCTATTGGAGTCGAGCTTTCGCGCCTCGGAAAAGCGCGGCACTTAACAAACAACGCTAAACCCAAGACGCGACGAAGCACTAGCGGCAATCAACGTGGTAAGCATTTTGGCACATTGCCACAGCATTACCAATTCGTTGAAGCCATCTGCGGTTCTTCGAGGCCCAACTTTTTCATTTTCTTGTACAACGTCGTGCGGTTGATGCCTAACTGGTCAGCAGTTAGGTTGCGGTTCCAGTTGTTTTCACGGAGACACTGAAGAATGATCTGTCGCTCTGGACCCTCTAGCGCTTCTTTAAGTGTCTGACGGACACCTTGTTTAGTAGCAGAGACCGTTATTGCAGGCGTAAACGATCCCTCGCAGATATGCGATGGTAAATCATGCGTACCGAGCATTGGGCCTTTACCCAACAAGACGGCCCGATCGACTACGTTTTGCAATTCGCGGACATTGCCCGGCCATTGATACTCCCGCAATGCCTGAAGTGCGGCTGGATCAAAACCATCCAATTGCTTGTTCTCTTCAGAGCAGATCTTCTCCATGAAGTGAGTGGCCAAAACAGGAATGTCAGATGGGCGCTGTCGGAGAGCTGGTAATTCGATGTTGATTACGTTGACACGATAATACAAATCTTGCCGAAACGTGCCCGCGTCAACTGCCTTGGACAAGTCTTCATTGGTCGCCAACACGATACGCGTATTGACGTGAAAAGTTTCGGTACCGCCGACTTGTTCGAATTGTAATTCCTGAAGCACGCGCAACAATTTCACCTGCATGCTGGGAGATGCAGTACCGATTTCGTCTAGGAAGATCGTTCCACCGTCGGCCTGTTTGAATTTACCTTCCTTGTTTGTTGACGCACCGGTAAACGCGCCTGCCACGTGACCGAACAGTTCACTTTCAAGCAGATTCTCTGGTAACGCCCCGCAGGCGATCTCCACAAACGGAGCATTTTTTCGCTGTGAGCGTTGATGGATCGCGCGAGCGATCAGGGACTTTCCCGTGCCACTTTCACCGGTGATCAAAACAGTCGCCTTTGTGTTGGCAATGTTGTCGACCATGTCAAAAATCTTTTGCATGCGGTCGTCGCTGCCGATAATGCTCTCTTTGGCGAACCGCTTGTCCAGCTGAGCCTTGAGTTGCTCGTTTTCTTCTAGCACCTGTTGTTGCGAAAGTGCGCGGTTGATCGCGATTAAGATCTCCTCATCGATCAGAGGCTTGGTCATCAAATCGAACGCGCCAGCGCGAATTGCCTCAACCCCGGTATCTACCGTGGCGTAGCCGGTCATCAAAATCACGACGACATTCGGATGATGAGTGCGACAATGCGACAAGATCTCCATGCCGTCTTCCTCGCCCAACCGCAGATCGACAAAAGCGAGATCGAACGTCTTGGCAGCCAACGCCTCTTCGGCTGATGCTATATCTGAGGCAAGCTGAACTTCGAAACCTTGGTCCTTCAACCAACTTCCAAGTGACTGTAGCAAGTGTTGGTCGTCGTCGACTAAGAGGATGCGGTGGGAAGCTTTGGGTGGTGAATTTTTCATAATACTGTTTGCGGCGAGTTTAATTAGGTCAACGTCTGCTGTTTATTTAGGTCACCTCCGAGCACAAGTAGGTTTATTTCATCAAAAATCTCAGTATCAACTCGGAACCCGCCCAAACAGAATCAAACGCCACAATTTCGAGCCTGTTTTATTTGGATTTTCATAAGATCAGGAAAAGTGATAATAATTAACCTATTCGTTAGAACGTGCCACTCAAATC
>CALHPU010000011.1 GCA_938036435.1 uncultured Pirellulaceae bacterium
TTGGGATTCATCAGCCGAGGCGTACGCGATCCTGACCGTTTCTGGATGGACTGGCGAATCAGCCAATGGATCTCAGCATTGGATGATGTTTAGTCTAGTGTCGTGCTCCTTTTGTAGCTTGGCCATTGTCGGCCAAGTACAGAAAGATCATCATGACGCACAGGAGTTCCCGTCCTACAGACGATTCACTATCGTTCATTATCGACAACCGCGGCTAGTGGTTTGTCAGGGATGGAAGTTAGAGTGTGTCATCGTAGCCGGAGTCGCCAGACTTCGGTTTTATACTGCTGAACTGAATTCTGGCGAATCCAGCTACCCTAAAATTAAATGTTGACAGACCACTAGTGTAGAAAACGGCTAATAATCGAGATCCTGATTCCAAGACTGGCTGAAGCACTCAATGCCCAAAAGGATGCCAATGAGCACCGGGATATCAGCAAAATTCACTACTCCATCTAGGTTGCAACCTCTCAGTAGAACTGAGCTTAGAAAACTGAGATCCAACCGATGTAGTTGAACGTTATCGAATTCTTGATCGGAATCACGAAGTGTCCGTTGGCGACAACACCTCAAAAAACGCACTGTTTTTCGATCAATTAATTGATCCTTCTAGTATGGTTTGACGACAGTTTGGCTTCGGTTAGAATCTCGCCACCAATCGTGAGAACAACCGCAACGCTTGCGTTGCACTTTTTGAAATTTGGAGAATGAGATGGCGACTGAATTCGATAGCGATAGTTTTGACGCAGATGTACTGCAATCGGACCAACCAGTGTTGGTCGATTTCTGGGCGCCTTGGTGCGGTCCGTGCCGCCAGCTAACTCCTGTGATTGAGGAACTGGCCACAGAGAATCAAGCTGCCAAAGTCGGAAAACTGAACGTCGATGACGCGCAAGAGCTGGCGGCAAAGTACGGCATCACTGGGATTCCCGCTTTGTTACTTTTTAAAGGTGGCGAAGTGGTCGAACAAGTTACTGGCGTCCAGCCGAAAGCCAAGCTTCAGGAACTGATCGACAAGCATACTGTTTGATCGACCGGAGCCGTGCCTTAAACCGGGCGTGCCTGATGTGTGGGCAAGTGGCTTCGAAGATGAATCGAATGTGCACTTGCCACACCTGCCGCACCTCTAGGGCACAGCAAGGATCCTTTCCCCCCCGAAAGGCGTCGGGACCGCCAAGCATGTCTCATGCATCACGACGACCTTAGGCAAATGGCGAACTTAGACAAACGGGGGACGCATCTCGGCATCTCAATCCATCGAGTAAAAGAATTGCTCGCTGGAGATCTTTCCATCTGTTACCTCGTAGACGCACAACTCTTCCATTTGGGAGCGACCCTGCTCTTTGAAGGTAATGTCGAACGACATTTTACAGGTGAAATAATTGCCTGCGACTACTGGATCGCTGACTTGCCCGCCGTGGAATTCCTCCACCGTGGCGTACCACTGCTCGCTTTTCTTCTTGATCGCAGCTAACCCTTCGGTCAACTCGTTTGGCATTCCAGCCATCTCACGGCTGACGCAATCTTCTGCATACAACTCGGCCAGCGCTTCCATGTTCTGACCCTGCCGACACATTTCGACCAATCGACTCGCAACTTCCTGAGCACTCATTCTCGAATCTCCATTTTTTTAAGAACAGATTGAACTTCAATCACTAAGCCGACCGGTAAACCGAACGCTTCCATGAAGTCTATCGTGCACTTCACGCCTTATCTAGCTCTGCACACTACAACCTTGGACCGTACAGCACCACGTCGAGCCATATTGATCTGAAGAAAGTTGGATTTATAAATACATAAGGAAGATCCAACCGCAGAGAGTTCAACGATCGACCGCATCTGGTAAACTTCTCATGCAACGCGATCTTGTCGAACTTAGATTCAAAGCAACCATCAAATCTTTTCCAATGCAATCATGAAAACAACCCCAATTAGATCGTCCCGGTTCATCTGTTTTGCAATCTGCTCTTTTGTCATGTGCGCACTAGCGCTTTTGATGGTCAGCTGCGACGGTCAACCGGCGTCCAACTCAAAAGCCGCCGGCAATACGACAACAAAGGACGCGTCTGCCGAAGGGTCCGAATCTGAAACGGCCGTTACCAAAGAGATGGTGATTGGCTCGAAAGCCCCGCCTCTGGACATCGAGCATTGGATCAGCAACCGCGATGGGCAGTTTAAAGAAGTAACCACCTTTTATTCGGGGAAGGTATACGTCGTAGAGTTTTGGGCGACTTGGTGTGGTCCATGCATCGCCAGCATGCCCCACTTGGTCGAACTGCAAGATAAATTTGCTCAGCGCGGTGTGCAGATCATCAGTGTCAGCCGAGAGGATCTTGCGACCGTCAAAGGACTACTTCCACAGCAGGTGCAAGGTTCCGCAGTCGGGGATTCTTCGACCTACGGCGAATTAACCAATGCCTATTGTTTGACGGCCGATCCAGACGGATCCGTTCACTCAGACTACATGAAAGCCGCGAAACAGCGAGGAATTCCGCGTGCATTTATCGTTGGGAAATCGGGGCTCATTGAATGGATTGGGCATCCAATGGCGATGGATGCGGTATTGGAGGAAGTCGTTTCTGACCAATGGGACCGCGACGAGTTTGCTTTAGAGTTCCAGCAAAGCGACCAAGTCAAAGCCCTGTTCTCCAAAGCCGCGAGGCTCGCAAATCAAGGCAATTTTGACGAAGCGCAGCAACTATTGAGCTCGGAGAAATCAAACTTCATCGGGGCGAATTTGTCAAAATTAGAAGATTTTGAAAGTCGACTGAAACTTGCCAGCATCGAACAAACTATTCAGGCCGGAGATGTCGACGAAGCTATTGGCCAAATCGAAACAGCGCGTAAGGCTGCAAACGGTAAAGCAAAAATGTTATTCGATGCCAGATTAGCATCCTTGCTGCTTGCGGAGAAAAGGTACGACAGAGTGATTTCTACAATCGATGAAATTTTCGATGAGTTGCCTGCCGCCGGATTGAACGCGCTCGCTCGGCAGATATACCTGCATGCTGTTGAGCCTAACGAAATCGCAAAAGAACTACAGAACACCGCAATCAAGTCGATCGAAAAAGCGTTAGAAGAAGATCCAACTTCGGGTGCGTTTCTGGATACTTACGCTCGACTATTACATCTATCTGGTGATTCCGAACGAGCTTTCGAGGTGCAGACCAAAGCATTGAAAAACCCCGGTCGGGCTGAAGCAGAGATTAAGGCTTTTTATAAGCAGTTGATGCAAGAGAGAAGCGAAGCTGCCAGCGATTCAGATACATCGAGCGCAGCTGATGACAAGGACGATGAAACGGATGACCAATGAACGTTATCATTGGCTGAGGATAGCGCGGAGATTGAGCCTAACCAACCACTTGGATCGGCGGGGGCTGACTTAAGGTACAAGCACAAAGATGTTTTACTCGGCCAAATCACTAGAACGCAAATTCTACCGCAGAAAACTTTCACCGGGTTGTTTTGCAAGATTTGGCTTCTCCGGGTGGACCAAAATTACCCCGACGCGCGCGAGCACATCTCCCGTTAGAGCCCGAGTCTTACATTCTAAAGGCTCCAGTAGTTCCGCGTTGGGAAAACGTTCTTGCCATTGCTCTGGCGTCGCGCGGCCCGGATCGTCGATGTCCCAGACGATCATACCTCCCTGCTTTCGAAGACGTTCGTCTGACACCCAAGGATTCGCTTCGGGTACAAGGTCAGCAAAAACGTCGATCGGGTTCTCCGAATAAACGCCCACACAACCCGACACGAACATTTGCCCACCAACAATCTGAAGCGGCTGTTGGTAGTGGGCTGACCAGCGTTGGTCGATCATCTGTGCAATCTGCTGCCCGGGAAAATGCACTTTTGAAAGCTCGCCTCGCACGGCTGGCCCAAATCCATTTCGAACGAATAAACCTACCGCCATCAACCCACCGATCATCAGTGAGTCGCGTACAACCTTTCGACATGCGGCAGAATCGTAATGGATCTTGAACCCAACAATCAACAACAGCCCCAAGAAGCTAAACAGAGGGCCGCCCCACATGCTGCGAATCGAGGCGCCAGTTAGCGCCGCCAACAACACATAGATTGCAATCGGACCGAAAACGGCGATCGCAAGATACTTCTGAAAAAATCGGGCCTCAGAAGAATCACCGATTGAGATCTTTTCGGTCCTAATCTTTGCTTTTGCTGACTTAAATGCCTTCAACAGCAGCGGCGTCAGCAACACGACCACCGGAACGACGGCCGCCAATTGCGAAGCCAAAAAACTAATCGGCGAGGTGATGTGTTTCATCCAAGCGGCGACCCCAGAAGCGGCCGAGTGGGCAGCCGCGTCACCGCTTCGATTGAAGATATACCGGATAGTGATAAAGTCGTTGTCAATCATCCAGAGAAAATGCGGCAGAAAGATCAAGCACGCTATTCCCGTCATCAGCCACGGCCCCGCAGTACGAAGCGATTTTCGCGTCGACGGGATCACAACTGGAATCAGTAGCAGCGACAAAACCAGCACGGCCATATAGTACTTACATAGCATCCCCAATCCGATCACGACGCCAGTAAGACACCAATAGGCTAATCTCCCCCGCGCGGTAGGGCTGGCCAGCGATCGATACATAAACAAAATTGCCAGCGCCCAAAACGGGCGCGTCATGATTGTGTTATTGATATCGTTGATCATGTAGGTGCAGTAATAGCAACCTTCCATCACCAACACGCTGCACAGAGCAAGCCGAGGCGAAAGAGTTTCCCGCGCTAGTTGCCAGACAGCCCAATAGGTGACCACGATCGTTAGCTGCGCAGTCAAATACATCGCCCACGGATGGTGTCTGCCGACCTCCCACATCGTCGCCGCCGTCCAAGCGGGAAGGGGAGGGTGTTTGTGATAACCCAATTGCCACTGCTGCCCCCAGTAAAGCATTTCGACCATGTCCAGTGGCATGTTTGGCTGCGTCACCAGGCAAATCGTCACCCAAATGAGCACGTGCAACACAACAAAAACCCAAAAAAATCTGATCGTGCGATCGGGCCTCTCCAGTCCGTTAGTTAGAAACGGAGCATCGCTTGCTGGAAGATCTTGTTTTGATTCGGCTGGCAATGTCATAGCGGCGCTTTAACGACTGGAAATATAAAACGTTTAAACAATTACGAAGGTTTCAATCGCAACTCAAACTCAACAAACATTTTTTCTGTCTAACGGTGCTGAGTGACTTGTGTTAGGTGTTCCAACAATGGCTGTTCAACATTGCCCATCAGGCGTTGAATCTCAACTGACCACGGCACTCGATCAACGCTTCCGGCTGACACTAGCCCCGTCTTCAACACTTCTTTACCCATGGGTGATGAAATCAAAAAATGAACCCACAACCAAGATTCTGCATAGTCGATCTGCGTCAGTTGAGTGGGATCGGTAATTGATTCCAGACGTTGCAGGGACGGCCGCCAATTCCGGTTTTGTGCAAGTTCGCCTAACAAACGCACATGAGCCGAGTTGACACCACGGGCGTCTGGGTTGACCTCGAAATATTCTGCCAACCCTTCGTCCACCCACAGATCAAGCTGGGGGAAGGCGGCGTGCAAATAACCATGAGTAACCTCATGCCGTAAGTCTTCGGCGACCCGCATTCCCCAAAAACCGTAAACACTCAGCGCGTCTTTGGATCTCACAAAAAAAGCGCGACGATCAGAGAAAATGGCGTTTGACTGTGCCGTAAATTCTCGGAACGAGAGCTCATCTTTGAACAGATACACGTCGATCGGTTTGGAGGCAGACGAAAGAGCGACTCCAACTTTCGATTCGATCTCCGTTTTCAGCTCCACCAATTCATCGATCAACAAATTTTGAGCCGGGTTGGGCGATAGCGCGTGGACGCGGATTTGGTCTTTGACCAATACTTGAGGTTCACCCGATGCCGCGACGCCGTCTAGTAGCAGGGCGTTACCGATTGAATCCATTCGACAGCCGCAGAGCACCGCAAAACAGACAAAAGCCCAAGCCCACCGCTGGACCGCTAGACCAGCAAAAGAGGGGTGGTTGTCACGACTGCGAAAGAAAGTTCTGCTGGACTGAAACAAAGTGGTCGTCGGTTAGGGTAGAAGCCTAGTGAATGATGGCTTACATTACCAGAATCGGCAGGACGCTCGAATATCAATCATCTCGCTAATTTACCGGCTCTACCCCTCCGGTTACTGCTAAAATTTCATTAACCTCCTAAGTATCTTCGAGTCACCATTGTTTGGACGCTTGCTGTTTCTATTTATCGTCGTGCCGCTGGTCGACCTGTTTTTGCTGTTGTGGATCTCCAAACTAACAGGTTTGGTGGCGACGATCGGGCTAGTGGTCATCACGGGCGTGATTGGGGCGTCGTTAGCACGGCGGCAGGGAGCGTTCGTCAAAGGGCAGATCAAAGACCGACTGGCTCAGCGACAGATGCCGGCGGACCTTTTAGGTGATGGAGCAATGATCATGTTTGCGGCCGGATTGCTGTTGACGCCCGGATTGTTGACCGACTTGCTGGGATTCTCGCTCTTGCTGCCCGCCGGTCGAGCGTTCTACAAACGTATCCTTGCAGACAAATTCAAATCGAATTTCCAAGTCCACCAGTTCCCCATGCCGGGACAGAGACAGCCCAATCGTCAACACGACCCCAACATCATTGACGGTGAAGTCCTCGATCGCAGCTCCGATCGCAGCTCCGATTGACTCTCGCCTGTGGTTTCCAGTTCTTGGCCCACTGTCAGCGGCAAGAGTGTCTAGAGGACATTTACAAACTGTGTTACCACGACTCACCGAGCCTCTGGATCTTTTAAAGATCGTCTGATTTTCGAGCACGTGCAAGCCAATCGCGCAAGTTTTGAAGTTGCACCTCTACAAGCCCGACGCGCGAGCGAGCGAATATTCCCGAGGATTTCTGGATTCCTCGCTTGCGCGTCGGACTTACATTGAAACGGTTTGCGATTCCAAATCAACTCGCGTTTTACTAGGTAAAACCCGAAATGCGATCTCAAACATGCAACTTCACAACGCGTAATCGCCTATTACGATCAACGCGTTAGACCGAACTTCTTAATTTTGCGATCAAGTGTCGAACGTTCGATGCCAAGCGCTTTTGCGGCTTGACTTTTATTCCAACCGGTTGTCGCAAGCGTAGCCTCAATATGTCGCGCTTCAACTTCTTCGAGCGATGCCAGTTGAAATGGTGCCGCTTCGAACGCGGGTGTCGGTGCGTGCTGTTCGGTCGCGGGTAATTTCGTCAAAATCACCTCGTCCAACTCAATCGTCGAACCGCTGGCCAGAACGACGGCGCGCTCGACCACATTCTTCAGCTCGCGCACGTTGCCCGGCCACGAGTATTTCTTCAGTTGCTCGATCGCCTGTCGAGAGAAACCGTCGATCCGCCGACCAGTTTCCATCTTGAATTTCTCAAGAAAGTACTCGGCCAGATCAAGCACATCTTCGGGACGCTCACGTAGTGGCGGAACATCTATCTGCACAACGTGCAAGCGGAAAAACAGGTCTTTGCGAAACGTCCCCTGTCGCACACTTTCTTCAAGGTCGCGGTTGGTCGCCGCAATCACTCGTACGTTGACTCGAATCTCACGCGTGCCGCCGACCCGTTCAAAAGGATGCCCTTCGAGCACTCGCAAAAACTTGGCTTGAATCGAAGGACTCATTTCACCAATTTCGTCAAGCATCAATGTGCCTTTGTCGGCCGCCTCGTACTTGCCCGCCTTCCGCTCGGTCGCGCCGGTGAAAGCACCTTTCTCATGCCCAAACAACTCGCTCTCTAAAAGTGTTTCAGAGAGCGCGGCACAGTTAATGCAGATAAAGGGTCCGGACTTTCGATCGCTATTAAGATGCACCGACCTTGCGACCAGCTCTTTTCCAACGCCGCTTTCTCCTCGCACCAACACCGTTGCGCGGCTGGGGGCTGCTTTGGAAATCTGCTGATGGACGCGAAACATAGCCGGGCTGTTACCAATGATCTCGCTGTCGACCCCAAGTTGATCACGCAGCAGACTGATCTGGTTTTTGGTTTTCGAAAGGTCGTCGACCAGTTTCTGCTCGCGGTAGGTCGTCTTGAGTGCCACGCCGATCGTTTCGGCCACCGCGAGGGTAAACTCTAGGTCATCTGGATCGAGGACTTTCTCGGTCGTCGAGTACAAATGCACCAGTCCGATGCTACGTTTTGCCAATCGGATCGGCGCACAGATTACACTGGTCGCGTAAATCTTGCCCTCCGCATCACGCAGCCCCAACGCGCTGTCGTTTTGAACATCCCTAGCGAGGACAGCTTCACCGTTTCGCAAAGCTGTTTCGGCAAGGAATTTTGAGACGCGCTGATACTCCGGGCGTATCTTGCTGTAGGTCGCCAGCACCTCAAGCCGTCTCGGATCGGCTGTCGTTCTGCGATTGCGGGGGACCAGCAGAACAGCACCAGAATCCGTACCCGTTTCCTTGATCAATCTTTCTAAAGCGACATCTGCGATTTTTTTAAGGCTTCTCACATTGGCTAACTCAAACGCCAATCGGCAGATCTTCTTCGCAGCCAATCCTGCCGGAGGTAAATCGGCCTCATCCAATTCCTCATCGCTGCTTTCGGTAAGAATCTTTGGGCGCTGACGACGATGAGTAATCGTCTGGGGCTCGCTAACTTGGTAGTTCCCCCCGTCCGTTTTGGAATCCTGCTCCACTTGGGCGGTTTCGTCGAGCGCTTCATTGGCGATCGCTGCGTTGCGGCTCCGGCCTTTGGCGTCATAAGCGTTGGTCAGATTATCGACGAATCGCAATTCGGTTGAAGCAATATGAACAACGTCACCCGGCTCCAATCGACGGTCGCCTTGCAGCGTCTCGCCACCGACAAGTGTCCCATTGCGGCTGCCTAAATCTCGGACCATCCATTTTTCGTCCGTGAAAAAGATTTCGGCGTGCAATCGGCTGGCCTTATCTTCACGGATGACGATCTTGTTGGTGTCAGCCCTGCCGATGGTAACGGTTCTGCCGGGTACCAAACGAAAAACGTCAGACCATTTCTGACCATCGCGAATTACGAGATAGGCGCCATCAGTAGATATCGAGTCTTTGCCCATAGTTCGTTTTGGTCAGTGTGGCTGGTCCAAGTATCCTGCTTTACGTACCAAAACTGTCTTGGGGGCAGGCAGAACACTCAATTTTTTCGTTGTTTTACTTGTTTTTCTTGCCTATATTTCAACTTGCAGTTAGTCTAACACGAAGCGGAACAGGCGGCGTTACCTTTACATTTTAACGAATCTGTTTGGCTGTATGTCTACTAACCCAAAATTTAGTCAAATCTCGCAGCTTTGCGGCTGATTGGATCGATATACCCTCTGTTGGTACAGACCTACATGGGTCAAAAATCGATCGCGGTAAATTACTCAGGAGTAACACAATGGCGTCACGCTATGCCAATTTTCTAACTTCAAAACTTGCAGCTTTGGCGATCTTTGCCGTTGCAGCGTGTTCCGCCTCGTCTGTCCTGGCACAGCAAACCGTCTTGGGCATCGGCGTTGTCGGTGGTGTCGCGGTCGATGCTGAATCTGTACTCAGCCGATCTGGCCAGCGGATTGACCCGGCGACTGCCGACAAGATTTCCAACAGCCTACGGGCAGCAGACACCAACATCGATCGAGTTTCGAAGCTGAGAATGGTTTCTCTTAAATCACTCGACCGCGAGATCAAGAAGTGCATCAGCGACAACAAGCCGATCCCCGTCGAAGTCCAATTCATGGCAGGTCTCCAACGAGTAGAATTCTTGATCGTGGACGCTGAGAACAAAGACCTGATCTTGGCCGGCCCCGGTGAAGGTCTCAAGACCGATACGTTCGGCAATGTCGTCGGCGCAAAATCTGGAACACCAGCAATTCACCTTGAAGACTTCCTGACCGCCATGCGAAGCGCTGACGAGGCGCGAACGGGTCAGGGGATTTCCGTTTCGATGGACCCAACGGCCGAAGGCGTAAAGAGCCTGCAAGCTTTCTACAACAAATTCCAGTTCACGCCAGAATTGGTCAAACAAGTCGAAAAAGCGATGGGCGAACACACAATTACATTAACTGGCGTTCCCAAAGACTCGCGTTACTCACAAGTTCTAGTCGCGGCAGACCACCGTATGAAGCGTTTGGCCATGGGACTCGAGCAGTCCAACGCACAGAACTTGCCGAGCATTCTTGAGATGGCTCAAAAGAAAAAAGCAAGTCGCATGAGTGGTGCTCCTCGCATGTGGATGGAGTGCAATTACCAGTCTGTCGCCACTGACGAATCTGAAACGATCTACGAACTGCGCGGTCAAGGCGTCAAGACGCTGACGGAGAATGCGTTCTTCGACCAAGACGGTAAGTCGAAGGTCCAGAAGAAACAGAACAAATTCGCCGAACAATGGGCCGACAACCTGACCGAACGTTTCGAGGAAGTCTCTCAAGTTGAGCCTGTGTTTCGCGATCTAAGAAACCTAATGGATTTGAGCGTTATCTCGGCCATCATCTCCAAGAATCAAATGCTGGACAAAATGGGCCTCCAAATTGACGCCATCACGGGTGACGCCGTTCGAATGCCAAGTCGTCCGGTTCCGAGTTCGGTGCCGACGGCATGTAGCTTCGTCAACATCAAGGGCAACTATGTGGTCACTGCTTCAGGTGGCGTGCAGATTAACTCTTGGGCCGTTGCAGCAAACACGCGCGTTGACAATGATTTGGTGAAAACATCGGCTGTCGCACTCGCGGCCAACGACGGCAGCAACTGGTGGTGGAACGCAAACTAAAACAACGCAGATTAAGCCAATCGTTCTATCGCAACGACCAACAGCCGGAGCATGTGCTCCGGCTTTTTTTTTGCGGCGCGATCGGTTAGGGTTTGGAACGTGAACCAATCCGTGAACAGCAATCAAACAATGCCCGATAGCCTTAGCCCCGAAGAATTTCTGGACCTTTATCCAGATCAGCCGATCATCGACGTTCGGTCCCCGAGCGAATATCAAAAGGGCCATATCGCACACGCCGTTAATCTGCCACTTTTCGATGACACGGAGCGGGCTGAAGTTGGCACGATCTACAAGCAGAAGGGCCGCGACCACGCCGTGATTCGGGGTCTAGAGATTGTCGGACCCAAAATGGCAGACTTTGTTGTTTCAGCCAAAAAGGTCGCTCGCGCCCACGACAAACAACGTGTAGACCAGTCAGAGAATACAAACAGTTCTGATTCACCACCGATTCCCGTCGGCATCCACTGCTGGCGAGGCGGCATGCGAAGTGAATCGTTCGCGTGGCTGTTGGAAAAAGGTGGATTCGCTCCAAAACTGCTCGACGGCGGTTACAAATCGTATCGCAACCATGTCCACTGCCGTATTGATCGGCAATTCAATCTACTGGTGATCAGCGGACTCACGGGAGCCGGCAAGACCAAATATCTCCATCTGTTAAAATCGCGTGGGCAACAGGTCGTCGATCTCGAGGGCCTAGCCAATCATCGTGGATCCGCGTTTGGCGCGATCGGCTTGGGTGACCAACCCTCTACAGAGCAGTTTGAGAACCTGCTGTTCCACGCGCTTGAGAAATTTGATCCGAGCCTCCCGATCTGGGTAGAGGACGAGGGCAACCGGATCGGCGGCGTCGTCGTGCCAGCGAGTTTTCACAAACAGATGCAACACGCTCGGGCAATTTTCGTGGACGCGTCTGTCAGTAGACGGGTAGAGCATTTGATTGAGGTCTATGGCCCGCTTCCCAAAGAAGCATTGGCTCACTCGGTAGAGAAGATCCGCAAGCGGCTTGGAGGCCAACACGTCAACGACGCCATCGAGGCGCTTGAAGCGGGCGATCTAAAAACGACTACCCAAATCGTGCTGGCCTACTACGACAAAACCTATTTGAAAGCGGTTGATTCCATGCCGCGCACACAAACTCGCAACTTACCCGTTGGTGATCTGAACGACGACGCGGTCGTTGAGCAATTGATCGAATTGGCTGGTCAAGTTGCCACCTCTTGAGGAAATCAAAACTTGAAACTTATTTCGTGGAACGTCAACGGTATTCGCGCCGCAATGGACAAGGGCTTTCGAGCGTTCGTGGAAGACGAAACTCCGGAAGTGATCTGCCTTCAGGAAACCAAAGCTCATAGCGAACAGGTCAATCTGGCTTGGATGGAAGAACTTGGCTACCAAGGCGTCTGGAACTCTGCGGTGAAAAAAGGCTACAGCGGCACCGCTATCTTCTCGCGCGTTCCAACGTTGGGGTCGTCGACGGGAATGGGCATCACTGAACACGATTCCGAGGGGCGGATCGTCACTACGGAATTCGATAATTTCCAATTGGTGACCGTGTACACACCTAACTCTCAGCGGAAATTGGCGCGATTAGACTACCGCCAGCAGTGGGACAAAGATTTTTTGAAGTGGCTGAAAGAGATCAAGCAGGCCAAGCCGGTCATTTTCTGTGGGGATCTCAATTGTGCCCATCAGGAACAGGATTTAGCCAACCCAAAAACCAATCATAAGAACGCTGGGTTCACCGATGAAGAACGGGCGGCACTCGACCGCATCGTCGACGCAGATTTTGTTGATTCCTTTCGCGCATTCGACCAGAGCGATGAAAAATACACGTGGTGGACTTATCGAATGAACTGTCGCGCAAGGAATATTGGCTGGCGTCTGGACTACTTCTTTGTTGATGCAGCCGCGTGGCCGATGGTGACCGATGCCGCGATTCGTCCCGAAATCTTAGGCTCGGATCACTGTCCAGTCGAATTAACGCTTGCCATCAGCTGACGAAAAGGCACTTCAAAAATGCATTTCGAAACCTTTAGTGCACTTCGCCAGAAGTCCCTTTCACCACGAGGACAGAAGGAATTCTGGCGAATCTCACTACGAACAAGTATTGAGTTTGGGTTTTGAAGCGTCCTGTAATAACTCGATAAGCTGGCGGAAAACGACCCGATTGTTGCACTATCCTTATGCGCCCCTACAATGAAAGCAGCGTGGTTTCACAATGGTCCCATCACAGATTAATCTTTTGTGCACCGATCTCTAAAGCTTTCTTTCGGTTTTCACCTGCATAGATTCGATGAAGCCTAAACCTGTTACAGATATCGTCATCATCGATGAACCGGAGCGCTGCCCCTATCTTCCGGATCAGATCGCACGGATGCCACTGCGTATGCCGCTGACGAAGATTACCCGCGCAGAAACTGATCGGCGACTGGCTCAGGGACATCGACGAACTGGCGAATTCATCTATCAGACGCATTGTCCAAATTGTAAGGCGTGTGAACCGCTAAGGGTCGACATTAGTGAGTTTCGTTTCAGCAAAAACCAGCGACGCGTTATTAATCGGGGAGACCGAAGATTCCGCCAACACATCAATGAGATGCGAGGCGATCAGGCGCGAACCGATCTGTTCAACCTTCACCGTAGAGAACGCAATCTGGCCAAACGAGATACCGACATCGATCAAGAGGAATACGTGTGGGGATTCGTGAAAAGCTGTTTTCGATCGTTTGAGATGACGTACTGGATTGATGATCGCATGGTAGGCGTTGCCATTTGCGATCTGGGGCTCAAGGCCATGTCGGCCGTCTACACGTTCTACGACCCCGCTATTGAAGGGGATTCGATAGGAACCTATTCGATTTTAAAACAGATTCAGTACTGTAAACAAAAACAGCTACGGTTTTTGTATCTGGGCTACTACGTCGACGGTTGCTCACACATGAATTACAAATCACGCTTCAAGCCTAACGACCGCCTGATCGATGGCCAGTGGATCCGGTTCGAATAAGCGGCGAGTTACCGCAATTGATCGGCGGTAACTTCGACCATATTGGCCGAACACTATCCCGCTTTTCGATGCTCTTCCGGTCGATCCGTTTTCTTTTTCTTGGCGACGACGCGTTGGCGTTGCTCGAGCGTCACGGGTGGATCAAGCTGATCCTGATCAATCCCATGCTTGCGTTCAAACAAACGGGCTTGTTTACTGAAGCTATAAAACGCGGCCATCCATGAAGTCTGCAATCCAGCTTTGCCATCAAGGATTGCCCCTTGCAAAATGAACTCGCGAAAGAAGCGAAAGGCAGGGCGCACTAGCAATTTGAAATAGGACGTATCAACTCCCTTTTCATCCCATTGCTGCGCCTGCAAAGTTGTGTACCGACTGTACTTGTGGAACAGTTGGTCGTATTCCCACATTGAATAATGAGCCATCTTATTCCTCAAACGCCCTATGCGTCCGCTGGAAATGGCGATCTCACCGTGGTCACTGGGGCCTTCGTACCGGCTGCGATCCCGATGAAACAGTCGAATCACCGCATCACGCCTCGCATCGCCGTAGTTCAGACGGTGGCCCAAGAAATAGTTTTCGCGAAAAATCCAGTAGCCGTCGCACTTG
Organism: uncultured Pirellulaceae bacterium; assembly: GCA_938036435.1. GTDB lineage: Bacteria > Planctomycetota > Planctomycetia > Pirellulales > Pirellulaceae > Mariniblastus. Next base: position 14,380 of record CALHPU010000011.1, read on the forward strand.
GGCCCCGCCGTTAGGGTTGCCACAACCTCGTCGGCAAGCTGGTCCTTGATGCGTTCGTCAGCATCAACCAGCAAAACCCAAGGATGTGCCGCCTGCGGAATAGCCCAATTTTTGAAATCACCCGACGTACGGTACTCACGTTCGATTATGCGAACTTTGTCGTAAGTCGCCGCGATTTCCAGCGTATCATCAGTCGAACCCGAATCGGCAACGATGATCTCATCTGCGATCGAGTAAAAGCTCTCGATGCAGGCACCAATATTGCGGCTTTCATTCTTACAAGGAACAATCACTGAAAGTGGTTGTTTCATTGACGCAAACCGATTGGTAAATAAGGCGATCGGTAGCGTCATCCGTAACGCTGCCCAGTTAAGAGATGAGGTTACTGGTCTTTCAAAATGCTGTCAATCCAGATCGCCATTTCTCAAACATCCTATTTTACCGAATTTTTCATCTCTTCCTTTAGGCGCTCTAGCCTTCGTAGGAACCGCGACCGGAGCTTATCTTCGCTTGTTTTGATTGCCTCCTTCATTTTCTCGACTGCCGCCTTCACCTCATCTGATTCCACCGACTTACCTTCCTCCAGCAGTTTATCGATTTCCCTTTGTTGCTTAGCACGGATTCTGGTCTCGGACTCTCCGATTTGCTGATCGCGTTTGGCCTTGAGGCGCTTGATCCGATCGTCCAATGAAAGAACCGTTTCTTTCCGGTCCTTTGCTTCGACCAAATCTCCTTGCTGATTCTCCTCGGCCGCATCGGTGGCAGCATCAGCCAGCTTTTTCTGCGCTTCCATCTCCTTAAGCTTCCGGCTCACCTCAAGTTCCGCGGCAGCTTTGGCTTGGGCTTTTGAAGCCATATCAGCCTCTGTCGTATGCGCGTTTGCAGCGATACCGGCAGCTGCCGAAACACCGGCGGCCGCTGAATCAGTTGCCATCTTTTCGGTCAGTGCAAGCACCTCCGCTCGGGCTGCTTCGGCCCGCGCTTCTGCACTGGCGATTTTGTCATCCGCCTTAGCCGCATCTTCTTTCGCCTTGACGATAAGCGCTTCGACCTTCTTGTCGACTTCCTCTTTGGCCAGCTCCATTTGTTTAAGCTTCGCCTGATAATCTTCTACTTGAGCGCGAGCCTGAAGAACTTCTCCTTCGCTTTTGATTCTGACTGCCCTAATTTCTTCCGTTTTAACCTCCAGTTCATTCATCATCTTCTTGACAACCTCTGATTGTGACGATCCAGCACTCTTCAGCTTCGCCTTAAGTTCATCAATTGTCTTTTTCGATTCAGCTTTCGCTTTCTTCAGGGACTTGGTGAGACGGCTTACTTGAGAGCGTGAAGCTTCCTTCTGCTTGGCTCTAGCAGCCTTGAGTTGACTCAACTCTTTCTCCAAAGTTTCTGTATTCTGGTTCGCCTTGTTCAACAATCCTGCCAGCCGCTGCTGTTCACTGATCGCCTGTTGAAGACGCTGATTATTACCGTCGCCAGAAGTTTTCGCCTCTACGACCGATCGAGAGGCTGAACCACCGGCCGCAGTTTCCTTCTTCTGATCTGCAACAGGAGAATTGTCAGGCCGGACGACTTGGTCAGTCGGCACACCATTTTCCATACCCGGAGTCGCTTCATCGCCCGCCGCGACGTCTGCCCGATTCCCATTTTCGTCTAGCAATGCACCGGGGATTTCGCCCGCTTTCGCTTCCTGGGTTGCTGAATTATCGGCTGCTGACTCATCGGCCGGCACTTCTGAGATAATTCGCTCGCCAAATGGTGTCAATGGAAACGTACCCATCGGAAAAGCCAACGTACCGTCGTAAACACCATCAACGGAGAATGATTGGCCCGGAGAAAGTCCTTCGATAAAATCTGTGGTTGGGATCACCATCTCTTGGCCGGCCGGAACTTGATTCATCAACGTCGCTGCATCGATACGCTCGCCGTCGGGGCCAGTAAAGTAGGCGCTGCCGGGAATCTCAGTTTCCGTCAGCGGAATTTCCATGCCTGGCGGATAGTAGATTTCGGGCTGTGAAGCATCCGGAACATTGTCGCCCGCTGTCGCTGTCGTACCGCCATTGGTTGTATCTAGATTTTCTTGGGCGTAGACGTTAGACGCACCTAAAACTACAAGGCCGCAAGCGAGGGTACGAATCAATCTAAGAACAGCGTTAATTTTCATCTTGGTCACCTAAAATTTAATTCCGCCCCGAAGGGAACGATCTTTCGTTAAACTGTTTCAAACAGCCATGTCAGAGGGGTATTTTAGTCAGGTTGGTCGGAAAGGACCTTAGATTTTCCCGAATTTTGCCCCATCTGTTTTCACTACCCGTTTTTTCAGCACTACCTCTACCACCATGCCCAAAACCCTGCTTGTGATGCGTCACGCCAAAAGTTCGTGGAAAAAGCCGAATCTTAGCGACCATCAGCGTCCGCTGAACAAACGCGGCCTTGGCGATGCCGTCCGGATGGCGCGTTGGCTGTACGATCAAAACCTTGTCCCGCAACATATTCTTCATTCTTCAGCCGCACGCACGACAATGACCGGGACACTTATGAATGAGCGTTTTGAGGCGCTCGACGCGCCGCATGTTACGCTGACAGAAATAGACGATTTCTATCTAGCAAAATGGAAGGTTTACATCGATGAATTGAGTGTCCGTCTCCCTGAGGAGGGCGCAGACACCGTGATGGTGCTCGGGCACTGCCCGGGTGTGGAAGATCTGGTTGAGGCACTGACCGATCAATGGGTGACGATGCCTACCGCAACCGTCGCCCGGCTGTCGTACAACGAAGACTCATGGGCAGGGCTTAAAAAGAATCACCGCAACCATTTCCAGCTAGAAGACCTTTGGTTGCCTAAAGAGATTTTTGATTGATCACTGCTGGCACACTCGGAGTGATAAACCATCGATATCACGCTTGATATATTAGCGGCTAAAGACTGTCAGGAACGATGCTTTGCAAAAACGGCAATTCAACATTCGAGAGATGATGTGGGCCGCGATTGTCTTCGCTACATTTCTGGCATTGGTGCGGGCTTATCCCATCGTGAATGGAGAATCAGAAATTGTAAATCTGCTACTTGCCGCCCCCGCAGTAATTGTGCTAACCCTTGCGCTATCGTTATCGAGCAATCGTCGTCGATCATTTGTCATTGTTGGAATCTGTATTCTCGTTGGTTGGTTGCTGCTTCCACGCAACTACCTCAATTGGGTAAAAGCACCAACAGGCTTTGCGCATCGTTTTAGGCTGTTTTTATTACTATACTACCCGTCTTGGATATTTATGCTTGGTAGTGCAATAACTGGAGCAATACTGGACGTCTTGGTTGCCTTTGCAATCCTCAAAACAAAATCACGTAACGCGTGATAACAATGCGATGTACACGAAGCGTCGGTGGTGTGCGGTTTCAACATGGTTAGATCACTGCCGACGCTCGGTGATCGCTGCCGATAGACGCAGAGGAACACGGATAACATCGCAACAAAATCCGTGTCCATCGGTGGTTCAGCAGATTCCTTTCACGGGACACAAACAATAGGAGTTTCAGCAATGAAGTCTCTCGCAAAGGCGCAAGGCTCGCAAAGTTCATCAATTCGCCTTTTTCTTTGCGAGCTTCGCGCCTTTGCGTGAGCCAATCACCTTAGACGTTTTAGCGTCCAATGGCGTTAGCTAAACTAATTCAGTGGCTTTCACCGAAAAGTATCAATCAGCGTTTCAATACAAGCCCGACGCGCGAGCGAGGGATGTCGAAATCCTCGGAAATATCCGCTCGCTTGCGATTCGGGGCTGCACTCACTCCCCAAACCCACATCCTACCAAAATAGCTTCCTTGGAAATCGTAGTGGGATTCGCCAGAATTCCAACCGGCTCTTCTTAAAGGAATTCTGGCGAATCCCACTACATCCATTCGAAATGGCTAATTCAACAAGAACTTCGTGCCACTAATTTCTGGGAAGAACCCAAGTTTTGAAGATCGGTCCCGAAGAAAACCGCTTTGGTCGCCTCGTCGATACAAAAAAAGAACAGCGACACTGGTCTGGTCGCTGTTCCTCGTTGCACATATCTGATAAAGCCCGTCTGACCTAAGATCTCTTGCGTCGAGCAACCACGCCACCAATTGCCAAAATCATTAGTATTGCTGACGAAGGTTCGGGGATAG